>JAITDF010000198.1 GCA_031282705.1 Opitutaceae bacterium
CTGCCGGCTGCGTAACATCACTTAAACAAAACAACCCCTTCTTTATGAAACCCGCACGGGCGGGGACGCCCGTGCCACCCAGTCCGCCGCCGCCGCGCAACATCAGTTGGTGAAGAAAAATTGCCGGGAATTTCGTGGATTTCGCGGCCAGCCTGCTTTTTAATTTTCAGCGCTTCCCATACATGACTCCGCACATGAACCCGACACATGCCCCCGCGCCCTCGCGGCGCGTGCCCGCCACTGTTGCCCGCGCCCTTCCGGCGCTTGCCCTTGCTTTCGCTTTCGGCGCCGGCCCGCGCGCCCCCGCCGCCTTCGGCCGGACCGCCGTTCTGGAGAACGCGAAACTCCGGGCGACGATTTCAGAGACGGGCGGCATCGAGTCCGTCCAGAACCTGCTGGCCTCGGAAACCTGCGCGTTCGACGCCGATTTCTTCGTGGTGGACACCGATTCCGGCGAGTTTTCGAACCGCACCGCCAGGCCCGCGTCCGTGCGCGCGGACGGGCGCCAGGCGGTGTTCCACTATGAGTTCGGCCCGGCGGAAAAGCCGGGAACCGCCGTCGGGGTGGACCTCGTTTACCGTCTCGAACCGGAGAATGCGTTCCTTCGCCGTCACCTGATCATCACAAACGCCGCTCCGTTGCGGCTGAAAAACATCATCCTGGGCAGGACGGTTTTCGCATCGCCCGCGGTCGAAACCGTCCACTATGTCACATTTATCGCCGCTCCGACGGTGGAATTTGTCCGCCATGAAAAAGGCGGCCTCTTCAGCGGCATCGAGAATCCCTTTTTCAAAACGGAACTGAATAATTCGGGCATGTCCCTGGGTTTCGAGCCGGGATTGATTCTGAAAGCCGGGGAAGGCTACGCCAGCGAGCCGCAATTCCTTGGAGTGTATAAGAAGTCAGGCGTGATGATCGAGGACAGCGGGCGCGCTTTTCGCTACAACGCGAACGGCTCGGGCTACAAGCCGATCGACCGGAATGAAATGCGCGCGATGCGCGCCTTCGCCCTCGATTACCTGCGCCCGGCGCAGAAAAAATTCCTCAACATCAATTACCAGTTCTTTCATCCCCTGCCGATCATGCCGCGCACGGAAAAGCACAAGGACTATTTTATAAACGCCATCGACACATTCGCCAAAATCGGCGGGGACATGATCATCTTCAGGCCCCTGCATCCCTACACAAAACCGGACGCCGGCAGGCCCTACTGGGACGTGCTCCCGGAGGACGGGAGCCAGGTCAGCCGGCAGATCGCCGGCTACGCGTCCGGCAAGGGTCTCTCCTATGGGTTTTACATGGGCTGCGCCGCCCATGGGAAGGAAGGCAATGCCGGCGGGCTGGCCTTCCGCCCGGACAAGCCGGAATGGAAAAAGACCGACGCGGCGGGCCGGAGGGCCCCTGACAATTGCCTGGCCTGTGACGACTATTACGAGTGGTGGTTTGCCGTCCAAAACAACACCATCCGGAAATACCGGCTCGGCAACTGGAGCTGGGACCCGAGCATCGGCTCGGGCATGAACTGTCACGACGAGTCCCACGGCCATGCCGCCGGCAAGGGAGCCTACAAGGGATGGCGGCGGTGCATCGAATTGATGGGACGCCTGAAGACCGCGAATCCGGGCCTGTTCATCCAGGGCTTCTATGGCACGAAAAACTTCGGCCTGTGGGGACTCCGGCATGTGGACCAGTCCGAGGTTTATAATGAACAGACCATCATCGTCAGCACACGGCACAACCAGATCAGCGATGACCGCCAGAACGCGGACGGCCTGCGTTTTCAGAACAACTGGAGCATGCGCTTCCGCTTCACCCCGGCCGTGATCGGACATGCGCTTGCGCATCGCATCAGCGAAGGCCGCTTCGACCCGGAACTGGCCAAGGCCTGGGACTATTACGGATGGGAATACGCCGTCATGTCGGACCTGGCCGTTGCCGGATCGGTGATGCCCACGATCCTTCCCTATCAAACCGACCTGGTTCCCGGCTATGTCGAATTTTACCGGAAGTGGCTGGGCTGGGCCAAAGAGAACTTCGAGTCCGTAAACCATACCGAACCCTTTGGAGAGCAGGTGCAGCCCGGCGCCGTCGATGGCTACGCCCGGATCAAGGGCGGCCACGGCTTTGTCTTCCTTTTCAATGGCAACCCGCGCGCCTCCGAAATCACGTTTGAGGTCGGCGACGAGATCAATTTGCAGGCCGGGGGAGACTATGAGTTTGTCGAGCTGTATCCGTCCGAAAAGGGGAGGCGGGTCGTTGACAATGACGGACGTTCCATTTTTGCGCTGGGCCAGAGCGCCCGGATCACCGTCCCGGCAAACTCGTGCCATCTTTTTGAACTAAGAAAAGCCCGCCCCCAGGCCGGGCCGCTTTTGCTCGGGGTCGATGGCGTCGCAACCCTGCGGGGGGACGCCCTCGAAATCGCCGGCGTCGCGGGAAAGCCGGGCCGGCGCATCCCCGCGCGCGTGCGGCTGGCCCGCCCGGGCGCGGTGAGGCGCGTGACGGTGAACGGCGTCCCGCAGGACTTCTCCATCGCCGGCCAGGATGTCTGCCTGGAAATTGGATTTGCCGGCGAGCGGTATGAACGCGAATTGGACGCGTGGACGCACGCCGCCGGGCGCCCGTTCGTGTTTCCCAATAGCGAGTCCCTGAAAGACGTCCGGCTCGCCACGACCTTCCGGCTCAACCGGCAGCTTCCTCAATTGCTGGAAAGGGCCAGACCGAAAAACCATGCCGGGATGGCCGGGAGGATCGCCGGGTGGCAAAAGCGGGATGACAAGGGACGGCCTTTGAAGCGCGACTACAGTTACCACAATTTCATCGGATCGCGCCCGGACCGCCTTTGGCTGGTGCTTCCGTTTCTTGCCCGAACCGATGCGGAGGTGACGCTCAACGGCCGGCGCGTGGCCTCGTTGATGCGGAACGATCCTTCCAACAGCATTTTTGCCGACGTGACGGATCTGGCGGGCTATGGAACGGAGAATCGTCTGGAGATTTTCTGCAAGGCACTCGCGCCGGATTCCTTTATCCTAAATTCCGCAGTTGAAAAGCGAGCATAGAGGGAAATCCGGCTCCAGTAGCTTCACCCAATGGGTGAAGTGAAAAGAGCTTCAAAACAAGTGTGTTTTTCTCGATCAAAACATTTGTATAGTTTTAATATTGAATATATTACAATGTTGATATCCAACTGCGCCGCAGTTGGAAAACACGTTTCAACTGCGGAATTTAGGTTTATGGGACCCTGGCTGTTATATCCCGAGGAGCCCACCGTCACGCAGGTGCTGGAGAAACCGGGAAAAGCGGAGCGTCCGGTCGTATTTACGCGCTCATTGGCGCCCGGACTTCCTCCGCGCCATGCCCCGGGGAAAGGGCCGAAGGTGATCGAAGCGAAAATGACGAGGAATGTCACCCTCGGCACCCCGGCGGATTTGCGGGTGAAGCTCGATCTGCCCCCGGAACAGATCGGACGGGTGATGTTCTTTGAGTCCGGCTTCAAATGGATGGGACAGCATCCGCTTCGATACGATAAGGAACACGGGTGCTGGACAGCCGCGGTCGCCCCCGGATCCAGGGACAGGATTCAAGAGAACGAATATATCTATGTCTGGGCGGAAGGCAAAGACGGCTTTCGCAGTGAATACCATCCCGTCAAGGTCGGGTGGGATTTTTCCAAACCTTAGGACGCATTTACGCTAATTCACTGATGTTACGCGGCTCTGACGTACCGCAGACTTCCAAGTCTGCTCCGAAGCTCACGCCTGATTGCGGGCTCGCGGCCAGGCGTGAGCTTTTAAGCAGGTTTGGAAACCTGCGCCACGACAACGCCGCGTAACATCAGTAATTCATACCATTTGCCGGTAAAAATCGGTTCCCCCTCTATTTTGAATGGATTTCACATCGCGCCGCCGCGAAGCGGAACCAGCGATTGATCTTTCAGCCTCGAAGTGGCGCAGCGTTTCAACCCCGGCGGGGCGGCGGCGGTTTGCCCCGCAGGGGCATGATATGGGTAACACGGCGTTTCAACGCCGTGTTTGGGTTTCACCCCAAACGGGTGCAAACGATTCTGGTGGGAGTGTCGGAAAAGAAGAAAAGAGTGAATATAAGATGCACAAGTTCCGTGCATTGTGATTCAAGACAGGGATGGATCCGAAAAACGAATCAAAGCAA
>JAITDF010000248.1 GCA_031282705.1 Opitutaceae bacterium
TGATGTCGCCCCCGGCGAGGAGGTAGCGCTGCTCGGCGACGTCCGGCTCCACGCCGTAGCGTTCGCGGAACCATTGCTCATGCTCCCGGAGCGGGACGATCTTGCTCGGCCACCACGGCACCCAGCTTGTGCAGGGCTGGATGAGCTGCGCGTCCATGCCGGCGACGGCCGCCTCGCGCACGCTGGCGCGGATTTTCTCGTCCGTCAGCACGGGCCGCTTCGCCGGCTTGTTGTAAGGGCTGGCGCAGTTGAGGATGTTGGTGGTGTCGTTGTCATAAATCATGCGCCACGGCGGATTTTGCGCGCCGAAAAGCGCGGCGCCGGACGCCGCCAGCGCGCAGCACAGGGACAATGGCAGGATGCGTTTTTTCATGTGATTAAATAAGACTTGTTTCAATACACGCATTCCCGCCCGGCGGCGGCGAAGGCTTTCAGGTTTTCCTCGGGGGCCTCGAAGAAATGGTCGGCGGCGGAGCATATGTAGCCGCCGTCTTTTCCAAAACCCTCGAACAGCCTTTTGGTCTCCGCATGGATTTTTTGGGGAGTGCCGGCGCCAAGCATGTTGAACTGGTCCATGCCGCCGATCATGGCGCGCCGGCCGCCGAAGACGGCGCGGACTTTTTCCGGCTCGGTGATGTTGCCGCCGACGCCGGGCGGCGAGAGCGTCTCGGAGGCGTCGGCGCCGTTTTGCACGAGGAGGTCCAATATGAACATCATGCCGCCGCAGGTGTGGTAGGTGCTGCGCAGGCCGGCGGCGCGCAGGGCGTCGTGCATCTGCCTGTCGTAGGGCAGGCAAAATTCCTCGTGCAGTTTCGGGGAAATCAGCGTGTCGCTCGACGCGCCGCCGCCGGTTTCTATCAAGTCAAATTTCGCGCCGCGCAACTGCTCTTCTATAAACTGGAGTTTTTTGCGCAGGAGCGATTTCAGCAGCGCGTGAACCCAGCCGGGGTTGTCCATCGCCTCGACAATCAATTTCTCGGCCTCCATCAGATAGCAGGCGTGCTGCCAGCAGCCGGCCTGGCCGCCCCAGACGTGGCCGCGGAGGATGCCGGCGTCGCCGATGCGGTCGTATTCTTTTGCTATGGCGGCGTGGTTGAGCTTGGTGAACGGCATGTAGTTGTCGATCAGCCCAAGGTCCTCCGGCTTTTTTATAAGATACTCGGTGGTCCAGGTGGTCATGCGGTTGCCGCCGCGCTTCTGGGTGAGCGTGCCGCCGGGCGTGCGGATGGTGTGGTGGTAGAGGCGGTCGTCGGGGTCGCTCCGCACCAGTTCGACCTCCTCGTGCCAGTCCGGGCTTTGCGCGACCTGCCGGCCGATCACGGGGTTCCAGTCGTCGCAGTTTCGCTCCGCGTATTGCATGGAGGCATCAAGGCCGGTCAGCTTGAACGCCTCAAGGGCGTCAGCCCCGCGCATGACGGTGTCGAGATGATATTTCTGCCACTGGTGCACGGTCACCGGCAGGCGGTCGGGTTTTTCCAGTGCCAGCGCCCTGAGCATGCGTTCTTTCGAGGTCATGATTATTAATTGAATTATAATTTGATTCCAGGGCACGTTGCAAAATCATGTCCCGCGCGGGGGCGCGGGGAGCCGGGCAGGGCAGGCGGGACGCTTGCCTGTGCCTGGCGGGAGCAGGATGCGCCCGCGCTTTGGGGCGGCGCGCTTTGCGCGCCGTCTGGCAGGCGGGATGCTTGCCCTACTTGGGTCGCTGCGCTCCCAAATACCAAATCCCAAAATCCCAAATCCCAAAGGACAGCGGCGCGTTGTGCCATCAAAGGGGAAGGCAAGCGGGACGCTCGCCCTACTTCCCAATCTGGCAAGCGGGACGCTTGCCCTACATTCCAAACCGGCAAGCGGGACGCTTGCCCTACGTTCCAAACCGGCAAGCGGGATGCTTGCCCTGCGCCCACAAGGTCTCCGCGCGAGCTGTTCAATGATTTCATGCTGTATGATTTCATGTTGTTTTTCGATTTTTCAAAACGCCCTGTGCGCCGCGCCGGCCCGCACGCGGTGCAAGCCGAGGCTGATTAATGAGAAAGGGCCGATTTCAATCTCCCCGCCCGGGGGGAGCGGTTTGTCGGCGTCCCCCGGCATCGCTTTTTCCAGCATTGAGAGGCGCCAGCCCTCCGGCGCCGCGATGCGCGCCGTGCCGCGCCGGCCCATGCTTTCGTGCAGGCGCAGCACCCGGTTGTCCGCATCGACCGGCACCGCCCAGAGCGGCACCAGCGAGGGCATGCCTTCGATGGCCGGCATGGCGGCGGCGGCGGCGGGATTGCCGGATGCCGCGCGGAGCGGCTCCGCAAAAACCGTCTCCGCGAGCGCCGCGGGATAGGCTTCGCGCGGCGAGTCCGCGGCGAACCGCCCGAGGGCGAGGCGGATGGCGTGCCGGCCGAGGTCGCTCCACGGGCAGCGTCCGGGGCCGCTGCGAAACGCGGAGGGGAACGCCGTCGTGGCCGTGACCTTGGCCGATTTCAACAGGCTCACGCCGATGATGCCGTCGCGCGCCGAAAATCCATACTTCGCCTCCGCCAGCAAAAACGCGCCCTCCTGCCGTCCGTCGTCGGCGGCCATGACCCAGCGGTTCGCGGGCACCTCCCACTGCGCCGACTGCTGCGGGTCGCCCGGTTGCTGCAAACGCCACTCGCCGCCGAAGGCCGCGCCGAACAGCGCCGTCTGGCCGCGGAACGGCGTCGGCGCCTCGAAGCGCAGCAGGCTTTCCGGCTCGCGCCAGTCCACCTCCAAGCAGACCTCCAGCGCGACGCCGCCCGCGCGCAGACGCCACAGCACGTCCACCGTCGAGTCGCCGCGCGTCCAGCGTTGCGCGAGGCCGGCCCAGCCCGGGCCGCTTTCAATCCGGCCCGCGTCGCGAAGCTCCAGCGGCCTGCCGGTGTCGAGCGCCTGCCGGTCGATTTCCCAAGCCTCCAAATCATACGGCACGTCGCGATATGCGATGAGCCGCGGCGCGCCCGCGAGCGCGTCGGCGCCGTTGGCCGACAGGCGCGCCAGCAGGCCGCGCCGGTCGAAGCGCGCCTCGACGATGCCGTTGGACAGCCGGCCCTTTTCCGCGACAGGCGCGGGGGCGGGCACGGTCGCGCGCGCGGCTGGATTTTCACTGCACGCCAGCGGCGGCAGCGTGACGAGTCGTCCGTTTTTGCCGCCCTGCCAGGCTTGCAGCGGGAGCGGCAGCGGGTTGAAGAGCGCCCCGTTTTGTTTCGCGGACGTTTTTCCGCCGCCGCCGGCGCCACCACCACCGGCGCCGCCGTCGCCACCGCCGCCACCGCCGCATTTCGCCAGCGTGTCCCGCGCGTCCTGCAACACCTCTTTTTCGAGCCGCCTGAGCTCGGGGACAATCTCCTCGTAAACCTCGTGGACCGAGCTGCCCGGCAGGCAGTCGTGGAATTGCGCAAACACGAGCCGCGCCCAGAAACGCGCGTCCACCGGCCCGGCGCCCGCGGCGCAACGCGCCGCCTCCGCCGTCTGCAACGCGCGTTCGAGCCGCCGGTAGGCCTCCTTGACCTCCGCCTGCGCCGTGTAGGTGCCGCGATGCGCCTCCATGCTGATTTCGCCGCGCCAGGCCGGCAGCCGGTCGCGCACTTTTTCCAGGCGCTTGTAGAACCCGTCGATGCGCCCCCAGCGCGCCGCGGGCTGGTTGCGCAAGGCCGCCTGCCGCCGCACGCGTTCGATGATGTCCGCGGTCGGCCCGCCGCCGCCGTCGCCCCAGCCGGCCGGCAGCAGAAATTCATCGTGCACGTCGGCCTGGCTGTTGGCCTCGCTTTCGAGGCGCAGGTTTTTGGGACGCGCCGGATTGTTATAACCGATGGCGCGCGAGACGTGCGCGAGCACCTCGGCGCCGTCGTTTCCGCGCCAGACAAAACTCGAATGGGGGAATTTGTTGATCATGCGCCACACGAGTTTGTTCGTGAAAAAACAGGACGCGCCCGCCAGTTGCATGAGCCGCGGCAGGCAGCCGCTGAAGCCGAACGCATCCGGCAGCCAGAGCACGGGCGACGGCGCGCCCTGGAGTTTTTTGAACCGTTCCTGCCCGAGCAGCAGACTGCGCAGGATCGCCTCGGCGCACGGCATCAGCGTGTCCGATTCCACATACATCGCGCCGGCCGCCTCCCAGCGCCCGCCGGCGATCTGGCGGCGCACGTGCGCCATCAGGCCGGGCGCGCGCCGTTCCACCGCCTCGTAGCTGGCCGGTTGCGAGTAGCCGAAATGAAACTCCGGGTAGCGGTCCAGCAGCGTGCGCGCGGTCGCGAAGGTGCGCACCGCCTTCTGCTCGCCGGTGGCCTCGGGCCACAGCCACACGAGGTCGATGTGCGCGTGGCCCGTGAGCACCGCCTTGCCGGACTCCCCGCTTTCGCGCAGGCGGCGGTAGGTTTTCTGGAGCTCGCGGCGGAGCGCCGCCGCCCCCTGGTCGTGATACACGCTCACCGCGTCATCCAGCCCGCGCATCACCGCGCGCAGCAACGGCGACACGCGGTCGAGCGTCGGGCGCCAGCGGTTCGCGAGCCCCGTGCCCACGCCATCGGGCAAAAACGCCGACGACGCGCTGTCCATCTCCGGCCAGGTGCGGAAGCCCGCCACCAGTTGCTCGGCCTCGGCGGGAAGCGCGCGGCGGATTTCCTCCTCCAGCCAGTCGGTCAAAACCTCCAGGTCAAAATACGCCTGCCATGCGTCCTCGTCCTTCCGCACCAGCCGCGCGTGGGTGAGAATCGAGCCCACCGGGCCGATGCCCTTCGCCGCCGCGTGCCAGATGCCCGACTGGCAGAAAATGCTCTCCAGCCAGACTTCGCCCGCGCCCTCCGGCCACGGCCACTGGCGGTGCGTGGCGTCGAACCCGAACAACGGGCCGCCGTCGAGCCACGCCGTCGCCTCCGCGTTGTCGTCCCAGTGCAAATGGTCGTCCGGGCGCGGCGTGCATCCATCCGGCAATGACACGCGGAACCACGTCGTCGAAAACCCCGGCGCCGTCCACGCCGACGGCACCGCGACCGGGCTGAGCGCGGACCGCCGCGCCTTCTCGAAGGGAAAATCGCCCGCGACGGAGCGCGTCCGCCGCACTTCGAGCGGCACGGGCTCGCGCCACACCGAAAGCGCAAGGCGCGTCAGCGCGCGGCGCAGCCGGGGGAAGAGCAACTGGGGAAAATAAAGCAGCCGGGAGTTTGCGGACATGATGATGATGGAATCGGGTATGTATTAATCGCGGGTCGCGGCCAGCGCGGCGGACTGGCCGGGGATTTCGATGACCTGGCCGGAGTCGCCCCATGCGCCCTCCTTGAGCTGGAACACGCGCAGGTTGCCCTCGCCGAACTGGCCGGCCACGAGCGTGCGGCTGTCGGCGGTGAACGCCGCGCCCTGAAGGACGTTTTTCAACTCAAGCGCCTGCTCCCTCCTGATGGCGCCCTCCTTGTTGATCGAGTATATATAGACACGCGACGGCTGGCCGAACCACGGATTGTTTCTTACAAGCATATTGGCCCCGTCAAAGCATGTGACCGCCACCCAGCGCCCGTCCGGCGATATAAAAACGCCCTCCGGCGTGCGTCCGGTCGGAATGGTTTCCCGTATCCGCCATGCCCCGTCATGCTCCTCCTCCAGCACGCACAGGACATCATCGACCGTGCAGCCCGCCAGCGCCCGTTTCCCGTCCGGGAGAAACCCGATGTGATAGGCGCCGCGCGGCAGTTGCAGCCGCTGTTTTTCCACCAGCCCGCCGTCCGCCTCCACCCGCAGCACCAGCAGCGCGGCCGCGGTGTGCAGCGTGGCGAAGGCGGTGCGCTCGTCGGGCGACAATTCGATGTCGGAAAGCGAGTCGGCGGCGGAGGCGAGGGATGTTTTGCCGGCGAGGCGCAGTCCGCCGCCGTCATCAAGGGCGAGCCGGGCGACGGCGCCTTCGGCGCGGAGTGCGACCCAGGCCTGGCGCGCATCGCGGGAAAGGGCGATGCCGGAGGGTTGCGCGCCGGGGGATGTTTGGGCGGTTTGCTCCCAACCGCCGGGGGTTGCCCGAAGGCGGGTGACGCGGGTGTCGGGGCGGAGTTTTTCCGGGGCGGCGGGGTCGGGCTGCATGGCCGAGGCGACGAGAATCTCCACGCCGCCGGCGCCCACCGCCACGCAGGACGGCGGCCCGATGACGCTGCACGGCACGCCGTCCACATGCCACGCGCGCACCGGCGAGGCCGAAAAATCCACCACCGTCACGCCGCCGGGCCGCGCGCCGGGGCGCACGAACATGCCGCCGGCGTAGCCGCTGGCCTGGTCGTTGGCGGAGACCACCAGCATGCGCGCGGGCGCGGCGGCGCACCAGGACGCGCCCGCGAACAGGGCGGCGGCGAGCAGAGCGGCGGCGGCGGCGGGGTGTTTCAACCGGCGCGGCCCGCGCGCGGGCGCGGATGCGCATGTGTGCGCGCGCGCTGATATGCGTGCGTGTGCGCCGGGCATGTTTTTGCGCTCCGTGCTCATGGTTTTGCGGTTTGTGGCTGCGCCTCCCCGCCGCCGGCCGCGGCGGCGCCGGGGTTTTCCGCGGGCGGTTTTTCCGCGGGCGGCATGAGTTTGTTGAACAGAATCGCGAACGCCGGCAGCCCCAGGTTCGAGAGGACCGGAATCCAGAACGGATCGGGCGCCCACGCCGCCCATTTCCACGTGTGCGCCGCGAACCAGGCCAGCACGAGGCCCACCGTGCAGACCGCCGCGCACAACGAGGCCCGCGCGCTGATGCGATGCCCGAAAAAGCCGATGAGAAACAGGCCGAACAGCCCGGCGGAAAACAGCATCTGCCCCGTCGCCTGCAAATCCTGCAAGGTCTGCGTGCGCAGCACGTGGATGAGCAGCGCCAGCGCGATCATGATCACGCCGAGCGCCCGCGTGGTGGCGCGCCCCAGTTTCAACTCGTCCAGCGCCTCCGCCGGGCCGCGGAAAAACCGGTGGTGGAAATCCCCCGCCCACGTCACCGCGCACGCATTCAGGATCGGGGCGAGCGTGCTCAGCGCGGCCATCAGGACCGCGCCCAGCACGAGCCCCGTGACCACGGGCGGCAGTTGCGACGCCATGAAATACGGGACGATTTTCTCCGGCGCCGACACCGTGAACTCCGCGACCGCCGGGTCCGGGTTCACCTTGTAATAAGTCCAGAGCGTGGTGCCCAGAAAGTTGAAATACAGCCACACCGGCACCACCGTGACCGCGCCGATCGCCACGGCGATGCGCGCCTGCCGCATGTCCTTCGGCGCGCGGTAGCGCTGGATGAAGTCCTGCCGCGTGGCGTAGTCGGAGGCATTGTAGAAAAGCGACGCGAGCACCATCACCCACACCGTCTTTTCCACAAACGTGAACTCAAACGAGCCGAAGGCCATTTTGTTTTTGCCCAACGGCCCCGCCAAATCGAAAACCGTGCCCATCCCGCCGGGAATCGCATGCAAGACCACCGGCACCATGATCACCGCGCCCGCCACCAGGACGATGGCCTGGAAAAACTCGGTCCACACCACCGCCTCGAAGCCGCCCATCATCGCGTAAAGCGTCGCGGCGATCCCCAGAATCAGCATCAGCCAGATGGCGGGGATGCCGAAAAACACCTCCAGCGACAGGCATGTCACGTAAAGCACCACGCCGAGCCGGAGGACGTTGAACAGCAAAAAACCGCCCGCCGCGTAAACCCGCGCCCACGCGCCGAAACGCCGCTCAAGAAACGCGTAGCCGCTGGGCGTGGACGCCTTGCGGAAAAACGGGATCAGCACCACGATGGCAAACACCGCCATGATGAGAAAACTGAAGCTCGGCACCACCCAGCGGTAATCCTCCTTGAAGCTGAAGCCGGGGATCGCGAGGAAAGTCATCGCGCTGATCATCGAGGCGCTGATGGAGATGCCGACGAGCCAGCCGGGCATGTCGCCGCCGCCCAAAAAACAGGACTTCGCGCTCCTCTGGCGGCGGTAAAAATATTTTCCTATGCCGAGGGACACCAGCAGGCAGAGCGACAGGATGGCGAGATAGACGATCCGCGTGCCGGGCGGCAGCGTGCCGGGCGGCGGCGGGGACATGGCGAAAATGGCGTCAGAAAGCATGGGTTCCTGGAGTGGCGGTTGTTGTTTTGGCGGGAGGATGGCGCGGGCCGCCGTCGCGCAAAGCCGGGGGCGGCGCGCCCCGCCCCGGCGTCCGGCCCGCCGTGCGCGCGGCGGCCTCTGCGGTGAAACGATCGGGTTTGGCGGGCTTGGCGGGTGTGGCGGTCATGCGATTCGGGGTGTCTAACAATGTCATTACGACATAATGTCAAGAAACAATTTTGCCCCCGTCCGAAAATTTTTTCGGGAGGCGCGCCCGCCGCCTGCTGTCTTGCGTGCCGCGGCCCGCCGGTCCAAACATCGAAGGCATGAGCACTGCAAAAGAGCCCTTGGAACCGGCCTCCTGTCCCAAATACCACCAGATCGCGGCGGAATTGCGCCAGAAAATCCTTTCGGGGGAATACCGGGTGGGCCAGCGGCTCCCCAGCGAATCGTCCCTGGTCTCGCGCTACGGCGTGTCGCGCCCCACCGCCGCGCGCGCCTATCAGGAGCTGGTGGGCGCGGGCTTGATCGAGCGGCGCGCCAACGCGGGCGCCTTTGTGCTGGAACGCCTCCTCCCGGCGAACAAGCGGCGCGAACTCGGCCTGCTGATCCCGCAATGGCGGACGACCGAGATTTTCGAGATGATCTGCGGCCAGCTCGCCAGCCTCGCCCGCGTGCAGGACATCGGGCTCATCTGGAGCAGCCCGCCCGGCGCGGCGACCGCCGCCGCCGCCCCGGACAATCCGCAAAAAGCCGAGCTGGAGCACGCCGAGCACCTTTGCGAGGAGTTCATCAGCAGAAAGGTGAGCGGCGTTTTCTTCGCGCCGCTCGAATACTCCTCCGCGCAAAAAGCCACCTGCCGCCGCATCGCGGAGCGGCTCCGCCAGGCGGCCATCCCGGTGGTGCTGATTGACCGCGAGATCGAGGACTTCCCCCTGAACAGCGGCTTCGACATGGCCTGCATGGACAACATCGCGGCGGGATTCCTCATGGCGGAGCACCTGCTGAAACTCGGCTGCAAGCGCATCGCCTTCGTCACCCGCCCGGCCTCGGCGTCCACGGTCAGCGGGCGCATCGCCGGCGTGCGCGAAGCCCTCGCCCGGGAGAGGCTCGACACGGCGGACGCCGGCATGGTGCTCGAAGGCGACGCGAACGACACGGACTTCGTCAAAACGCGCATCCTGAAAAAGAAATTCGAGGCCTGCATCTGCGCCAACGACCGCACGGCCGCGCAACTTCTGCAAACGCTGCTCAAGCTCGGCATCCGCGTGCCCCGCGACATGCGCGTGGCGGGTTTCGACAACGCCAAGTATGCGACGCTTGTGGCGGTGCCGCTCACGACCATCCACCAGCCGTGCGACGAAATCGCCAGCCTGGCCTTCGACGCCATGATGCGGCGCCTTGCCAACCCGCTTGCGCCGGCCGGCATCTTCCACGCGGTGCCGCGCCTCATCGTGCGGGAATCCTGCGGCACCTATCTCCCCCGCTGAGCCGGCCGCAATTCAAGGCCGCGTCCCCGCCCGCGGACGGCGAAGCCGCCCGCCCCCGAAGACGGGATGCCCCCGCGCCCCTTTTCACGCCCCTTTGCGGGACGCCTGCAAGGGGGCTTCAGGGGGGGCTTCGGCCCATAAACGCTAAGATACTATGGCAAGCCATGGGACACGGGCATGGAAGCGTTTTCCGGGGCGGGAGCCGGCCAGGGAAGAGCGGATGGAAGGGCCGTTTGCGAGGAAGAAGCGCAGGGAGGGAGCGAGGCGGAGGCAGGCCAGGAGGCAATCGCGCGCCTCGACAAACTCAGCCCATCGGCTGAGTTTCAGGCAAAAGGAATCCCCAAGGGGAAAACCTCGGATTCGAGGATGATTTTTTCGATTAAAAGACAGGTGGGCAACCTGGACTGGAGCCATGCGCGGGAACTGCGCGGATCGATCTTCGGAACGTGGCCTGTGCCCGGAAGCAATTTGAGGCGTTTGAAGGCCAGTTCGATTTGCCAGCGCAGGCGGTAAAGCCGGAGGACGGAGCGTGCCCCGAACGGCTCTTCCGGCAGGGAGGTGACGACGACGATGTAACCGCACAACAACAGGCTGAGGGCGGAAGGCTTGCGTCCGTTCCTGCGGGCGCTTTCGTGCGCGCAGTCCCGCTGGCGTTGCGACACCTTGCGGCTCACGCGGATGGCGCACAGGCGCATCGGGCGCGACTGCCCCTTGAGCGTGACGGTCCGCTGCGCGCACTGCCTGTGGCCCAGCCCCTCGAGCCAGGCGGCGACATCCA
>JAITDF010000255.1 GCA_031282705.1 Opitutaceae bacterium
CGCCACGCTCTCCGGCGCGGTCGCCGGCGCCGGTGTTCTGGTGAAAAACGGCGCGGGCGCGCTCACCCTCGCCGGCGACGCCTCCTCCGCCGCCGGCCTCGTCATCAACTCCGGCACCCTGTCCGGCGACACCGCCCGCCTCCCGTCCGCCATCGCCAACCACGGCCACCTCGTCCTCAACCAGATTGCCGGCGGCGCCTTCACCGGCACGCTCACCGGCGCCGCCGGCGTGATCACCAAGGCCGGCGCCGGCGCGCTCTCGCTGCCGGGCGCGGTTTCCGCCGCCGTCCTCAACCTCGACGCCGGCACGCTCGTCGTGCCCGGCGGGCGCGTGCTCGGCGTCGCGCAATTCAACAACCGCGGCATCCTGCGCGTCGGCAAGGCCGGCGGCGACACCGCCGCCGGCACCGTCACCATCGCCGGCAACTACACCGGCGCCGCCGGCGCGCAACTGTTCCTCGACCTGAACATCAGCGGCACCAGCCTCTCCTGCGACCGGCTCCGCATCGGCGGCGACGTGGACGGCGTCACCACGGTCGCCTTCGGCAGCGTCGTCTCCCGCAACCCGCTGCCCGGCGACAGCTTCCTGCCCGCCGACATCATCTCGTGGGACGGCGGCGCAGCCGCCGGCGCGTTTGTGCAGGCGGAGTGCAGCGTCATCGAGTTCGGCGGCGCGCAATACACCTGGCGGGTCAACGCCGCCGGCACCGGCGGCGAGTGGGTGGCCGACGCGATTTCCAGCGCGCCCGCCATGCTCGGCGCCGACGCTGTCGCGCTCATCGCCGGCAAGGCCGCCCTCGCCTCGCTCGGACGCCGGATGCGCTACGAACGCCTCGAAAACCGCCCGCACACGCTCGAACTCTGGCTCAACAACGCCCGCCGCCACGACACCATCACCTCCTCCGCCTACGCCGGCGCGCGTGTCTCCACCGAGGGCCTGCAACTCGGCGGCGACTGGGGCGGCGGGACCACCGGCGACGGTTTCCGCGCCCTCGGCCTCTTCTACGAGCGTGCCGAGTCCCGCCTGCGCCTGCCCGGCGGCGTTGCCAAAACGCGCTCCGAGTCCGACGGCGGCGGCCTCTATTACACGGAGCGCGCCGGCGCGTGGTTCACCGATGTCGTCCTGCGCTACGCGATGGCCGATTATTTCGTCGCCGTGCCGGAGCGCCCCGAGTTCACGACCAAGGGCGAGACCTTCGGCTACTCGGCGGAGGTCGGGCGCCTCGTGACCCTGCCGGGGAAATGGATTCTCCAGCCGTCCGTCCAGGTCGCGAGCCAGCGCATGGAAATCGCCACCACCACCGACGCCTTCGGACGCACCTACCGCGTCAACGACACCGATTCCATCGAACTGCGCGCCGGCGCCGGCATCTCAAGGGACTTCGAGTGGCGCCCGAAAAAGGCGCTCACCCTCTACGCCCGCGCTGGCTGCGCCCATGAGTTCGACGGCGAAACCGAGTTGCACGTCGCCGGCCACATCAACCGCCGCAACAGCCTCGGCGGCGACGCCGCCCTGCTCGACGCGGGCGCGTTCATGCGCGTCAGCAACCACCTCGGCGCCTCCGCCGAGGCGGCGTTCTGGACCGGCAACCGGATGCGCGGCTTCAGTCTGGACCTCAGCCTCTCCTGCGCGTGGTGACCGCTCGCGCCGCCCGACGGAAAACCATATCACGAAACCCGATTCCTCCATTATGAAAAAACACCCATTGAAACACACGTTTGGCCTGTGCCTGCTCGCCCTGTTCGTCCTGCCCGGCGCCGGCGCCGCCATTCTTGAACAGGCGAAACGTTCTCCCAAGCAGGAAAAGGAAATGCAGCAAAAAGCCGCCGTCAGCGATTTGAAGGCGGACATTGTTTATAAAAAAATCGGCGATTTGGAGCTCACCCTCGATCTGCTGCTGCCCCGGAAAAAAACGGACAAGTCAGGCCGGGTGCTTTTCCCGAACGGCACCCCGGTCGTGTTCTATTTCCACGGCGGCGGCTGGCGCGGCGGCAGCCGTTACATCTCGCCCAATGACGCCCGGTTTTTCAGTGACAACGGCCTCGCCCTCGCCTGCGTGAGCTACCGCTTCGCCAAGAACAACGGCCTGACCATCGCCGACTGCGTCACGGACTGCTTCGACGCCGCCCGCTTCATCGTCAAAAACGCCGCGCGCTACGGACTGGATTCATCCGTCCTGCTGGCCTACGGCCATTCGGCGGGCGGACACCTCACGCTGATGATGCTCATGGCCGACCCCGGCGAGTTTATCGGCGACCCCGCGCTGGCGCGCGAAAACGTGAGCTTCGCCGGCGGCGTGGCCTCCGCGCCGCCCTCGAACTTTGTGGACCCGGAGGCATTGGAAAACAGCGGCTGGACAAATTCCGACGAGAATTTCATCGGCGCGTTCGGCGGCTCGCGCGAGGAAAAACGTGCGCTGGCTCAAAAAGTGAGTCCCTACTACTGGCTCAAAAAAGACTCGCCGCGCACGCTCATCATCCACGGCGACGCCGATCCGACGGTGGGCATCACCCAAAGCCTCTGGATGGAAAAAAAGGCGCGCGAGCTAGTATGCAGTCATGCTTGAAAAGCCGTAAAAGTAAGGC
>JAITDF010000272.1 GCA_031282705.1 Opitutaceae bacterium
TATGCATAGGAAAAGAGATGCGACGCCGGCGAGCGTCATTAATAATCCACAAATAGTTTTCAAGCGGGTCATCTGCCTTATCTTCCTCCGAATGTGTTCTTTTCCTTCTCCATCAATTCATACGCGCCGTAGAAATAGATATCAAACCATAACTCGATTCCGAGCCTGGCAAGACGGATCATCAATTCTGGCGATAGCGCAGGCCCGCCGTGGCCATATTCGGAATCCCGCATGCAGGCAATGTCGGCGCGCCATCCCTGCTCGATCAATGACCGCAGTTCGTTCGCCTTGTTTTCCAGGGCGATCCAACAAATATGAAAGATGTTTTTCGACATCAAAAGAGGCGACAAATTTATCGGTGCAAAGAAACCATCCATTCAGTTTTTTGGTTCTGATAACATTGCTGGCCTCATAGGTGTCGCCGATTTTCTGCGTTTTGCAGGGCTCTATATTTAATGCGGCGGTTACATGGCCGGCTGATTGTTCACGGTGATACAGACGCAGCGTGACATATGTTTCCGCGCATGTCGGATAATCATCTTTGGCGGGTTTCATGATCTTTCTACTCTGCCCGGCTCAACACGATCGCCACGTTCGCCCCGCCGAAGCCGCTGCTGTTGTTCAGGACGTGGGCGGCTTGTCTGTCCAAGGTCTCGCGCGGGATGTCGAGGCCGGCGCAGGCGGGGTCGAGCCGGGTGATGTGGGCGGAGCCGGGGATGAAGCCGTCGCGCAGCGCGAGGGCGCAGATGCCGGTCTCCAGCGCGCCGGCGAGCGAGAGGCCGTGGCCGGTGAGCGCCTTGGTGCTGCTCACCAGCGGGCGCGCGCCGGAGGGGCCGAACACGGCGCGGAGGGCGCGCGCCTCGGAGAGGTCGCCGATGGGCGTGGAGGTGGCGTGGGCGTTTACGTAGCCGATGGCGGCGGGCGCGAGCGCGGCGGCGCGCAGGGCGCGCGTCATCGCGACGGCGAGGCCGCGGCCTTCGGGGTGGGAGATGGCGACGTTGTGGCCGTCGGAGGCCTGGCCCCAGGCGGCGACTTCGCAGTAGGGGCGCGCGCCGCGCCGCGCCGCCTCGTCCTCGCTTTCGAGCACGACGACGGCGGCGCCGCCGGTGCCGACGAAGCCGTCGCGCGCGGCGTCGAAGGGGCGCGAGGCGAGCGCGGGGTCGGTCTGGAGCGAGAGGGCCCTCATGCCGGCGAAGGGCAGGATGCTGTCGGCGTTGCCGTCCTCGGCGCCGACGACAAACATGCGTTTCTGGCGGCCGAGCGCGATTTCGTCATGGGCGAAGCCGAGGGCGTGCGAGGAGGAGGCGCAGGCGGAGGAGAAGCCGGCGGAGGCACCTTTGATTTTGAAGTGCGCGACGAGGTTGAAATTCACCGTGCCGGCGATGGCGGCGACAATGCCCAGGGGCGGGCAGCGCATGACGCCCTGGGCGTGCATTTTGTTGAGCAGGTGCCCGAAGAGGTGCGGGGAGCCGCCGGAGGCGGCGTAGAGGCCGGTGTCTTCGTTGGAGATGTCGGCCTCGGCGAGGCGCGCGTCCTCGATGGCCTGGCGCATGGCGCACCAGGCGTAGAAGGCGCCCGGGCCCATGCTGCGGAGCACTTCGCGGCGCACGCGGTAGCGTTCGGGACAGGTCCAGTCCTCGGGGTCGGGCGAGCCGGTGTCGAAGCCCTTCACGGGCGCGGCGATTTTCACCGGGCAGTCCGCTTTCTGGAAGGGCGGATAAACGGCCATGCCGTGGCGGAGCGCGCGCAGGCTTTGGGTGACGGCGGCGGCATCGTTGCCGATGCTGGTGATGAAGCCGAGGCCGGTGATGAGGACTTTGGGCATGACGGGAAATGGGAAGTGGCGGGCGCGGACGGCAGCCGGCGAGTGGCAGGCGGTGCGTGGTGCGTGGCAACCGGCGAGTGGCAAGGAGCAGCGGTGGCGCGGTGGTTCCGCCCTGACTCGACTTAAATCGACTTAAGTCGATTTAAATCGGTTCAAGACGGTTTGTAAACCGCGTCAGGGCGAAACAGTGGTGGCGGTGGTGGCGGGTGCGCCGGTGGTGGCGGCGGCGGTGGTGGTGGTGGCGGCGGTGGCGGCGTCCACGGGCGGGTCGCCCGTGCCACTCGGCCCCACGGGCGAGTCGCCCATGCCACGCAAACCGGCGTCGGCGGCGCCAGCAGCGGCACCGGCGGCGGCGGGTGCTCCGGCGTAGCCGAACGTCAGCGTGATTTCCTCGGCCACGATGGCTTTTTCCTGGCCGACGCGGATATGGCCCTCGAAGGTCGCCAGCGGCATTTTCGCGCGCTTCGGTTTCACGGAAAGGGAAAGCAGATCGCCGGGCCGGCAGACGCGGTGGCAGCGCACGCCTTCGCACGAGGTGAAATAAATCGCGGCCGGATCGACCGCGCGGCCGTCCTCCGCGGGGATGATGCCCTCGATCAGCGCGAGCACGGCGAGCTGGCCCAGCGCCTCAAGCATCATGGAGGCGGGCATGACAGGGTTGTCCTTGAAGTGGCCTTGCAGGAAAAACTCGTCGCCGGTGATCCTGTATTTCCCCTCCGCGCCCGAGCCGCCGACGGACGCCTCGTTGAGAAACAGAAACGGCGGCTGCATCGGCATGACGGCGGCGATTTGCTCGACGGGCAGGAAGCGCGCCGGCGCCGGCGGCGGCACGCCGCGGAGCTTGCAGTCGATAAACACCTTCACATCCCCGACGCTGCGCAGGTTGCGCAACTCGTCGTTGTTGATCTGCATCTGCAAAACCTCCTCCACGAGCATCACGATTTCCATCATCGTGAGCGAGTCGATGCCGAGATCCTCGATGAGGCGCACCTCGTCCGCGTCGCCCTTGAGTTTCGGGCGCGAATCCGGTTCCACGAACCGCTCCACGATGCCGATGACAACGGCCGGCACAAACGCCGGGTCCCGCGTGGCCCGGAATGCCAGCGCCGCCTCGACCGTGGCGGGCGTGCAGCGTTTCAAGGATTCGCGCAACGCCGCCTCGTCATTTTCCGGCGTCTGGCCGGCCGGGGGCGCGATGACGGCGGCCCCGGCCCCGGTGCCGGCATCATCGCCGGCTGCCCCGGCCCCGGCGACACCGGCACTGGCGGCGTCGGCGGCACGGGCACCATCGCCGGCGTGGACGCCGTGCTTGGGAGAATTGTCTCTGGATGGGTTGTTGTCAGTGGAATCGGACATTGTAAAAAAGCATGTGTAAGTGAATCGCGACCAGATGCAAGGTCATTGCTTCGTTTGCGCCGCGGGCCGGGTGCAATCGATTCTGGTGGGAGAGTCGGAAAAGAAGAAAAGAGTGAATATAAGATGCACAAGTTCCGTGCATTGTGATTCAAGACAGGGATGGATCCGAAAAACGAATCAAAGCAAAGGGCGCAAA
>JAITDF010000341.1 GCA_031282705.1 Opitutaceae bacterium
CTCTCCAACCCCCTCGCGCCCCTCCCAAACCCCCGCGTGCGGCCCTCCGGCACGCACATGCGGCCCTTCGGCACGCACATGCGGCCCGCCGTCGCGTTTGTGTCAGCCTCCGGCAAAAACGCGCGCCCCTCCGGCACGTTTTTGAGACCCGCCGGCACGTTTTCGCCGCCCTCCGGCACGTTTTGGCGACCCGCCGGCACGTTTTGGCGACCCGCCGGCATGTTTTCGCCGCCCGCCGGCACGTTTGTGTTCCCCGGCGGCATGTTTGTGATCCCCGCCGGCACGAGCCCCTTTCCCGCCCCCGCGCGCACGCCCTTCCCCGTCACAACAACGATACCAACACCAAAATAGGAGAAACGGCACAGGCCGCGCAGCCCCCGCTCATGCCGCCGCCCCCTGCCGGCGGGCGGCCATGCCGGGCTACCTTGTTTTTTCAAGCCGCGCCCGGTAACGCAGCAGCGCTTCGAGGAAATAGTAATCGCCGTAACTCAACGGCTGGTCCACCTCGATGCCGTGGGGATGGTGGCCGGTGCCGTGCATCAACAGGAACCCGCCGTTTTCGCCAAGTTTCGAGCGGTAGGCGGGCGACGACAGCGAGACGAGCTGGCGGCGCGCCGTCCCGGCATAGCGGCGCGCAAAAAACGGCTCCACGTGGTCCGCCAGCTCGATGAAGGCCGACGCCATGATGGCGGCGGCGGATGAATCGCGCGGGGCGCGCGGAATGTCGGGCGCGTCGAAATCCCAGTAGGGCACCTTGTCCTCCGGCAGGCGCGCGTGCGTCACGATGAACTCCGCGGTGCGTTTCGCCTGGTCGAGATAGAGCGGGTTGCGCGTCTCGCGCCACATCATGGTGCAGCCGTAGAGCGCCCAGGCCTGCCCGCGCGCCCAGGCCGACTCGGAGCCGTAGCCCTGCCACGTGCGCTTGAGCTCCGGCGCGCCCGAGACGGGGTTGTAGGTGACGAGGTGGTAGCTGCTGCCGTCGGCGCGGAAATGGTGCGCGAGCGTCTTGTGCGCGTGCGCGATGGCGATTTCACGGTAGCGCGGGTCGCCGCCCGCGGCGCTCGCCCGGCAAAGAAGCTCCAGGTTCATCATGTTGTCGATGATGACGGGGAAGGCCCACATCTCGCGGTCCCACGAACGGATGGCGCCGACGGCGGGGTTGAAGCGGGAGGCCAGCGCCCGCGCCCCGTCGAGCAGCACGGCCCTGTAGGCCTCCCCGTCCACCGCGCCGCGCGCCGCGCGCAAGCCGGTGCCGTAGGCGCAATGCAGGATGAAGCCCAGGTCGTGCGTGCCGGTGTGGTGCCGGAGCCCGTCGAGCCGGCGCGTCCAGCGGTCGGCGGGGCCGTCCCATTTCGCGTCGCCCGTGCCCTCGCGGATCAGCCAGAGCGAACCGGGGAAAAATCCCACGGTCCAGGTCTTGAGCTTCGAGGTGAGCAGGTTTCCCTCCTCAAAGGTGCGGGGAAACTGGTCCGGCGTTTTTTCCATCGCCTCCAGCAGCACGCCGTATTGGCGCGCGGCGAAGTCGAAGTTTTCGGTGATCAGGCGCGCCATGTCCGGCCCGTCTTCGGGCGCGCCGGAAACGGGCGCGCCGGACAATGCGAACAACACGGCGCCGGCCAGCGCGCCGAGGCGCGGCGCGGGGTGGCGGCGGAGCCGCGCAGTCGGACAGGGAAACGATATGCTGGACTGGTTCATGATAAACTGGGTTCGTCGATTGCAGTCGATTTAAGTCGATTGCAGTCGACTGCGGTCGACTGCGGTCGATTGCGGTCGATTGCGGTCGATTGCAGTCGACGGCAGGCCGTTGCGCGGCCCGTTGAGCCGCCGGCGGCGGCGCGGGAGCCGTTCGCCCAGTTGCGCGAGATAAAGCGAGACCGGTTCGAGGCCGGCCCTGTCCGTGCCCTCGATGTGCCCGCGCGGCGCCTTGAACGGGCCCTCCCCGGAAACATCGCCCCGGCAGCCGATGGCGTAGTTCTGCGCGTGCGGCGGGCGCTGCACGCAGATGCGCCCGCCGCCCGCCGCGCAACGCCACGCGACCGAGTGCGCCAGCCCCCAGCCGTGCGCCGTGCCGTAGCGCCCGCGATTGTAGAGGCCGAGCACGATCCGGGTGTCCGGCCTGCGCGCGATGAAGTTGTCAAACAGCACGCCCTGCGACCAGCGGCGGTGCCCCTCCGACGACGCGAGCGCCCCCTCGCTCACGCACGCCAGGAAAACGATGCCCGAGTCGAGGCTGCCGCCGTTGCAGACGAAGGCATGGCGCGCCCCGGTCGCCAGGCAGTCGCGAAACAGCACGAGCTGCGCGCCCGCCGTGCCGAAATTATAAAAACGCCCGCCGGTCGCCACGCCGCGCGGGTCGAGCGCGCGGCAGGACTCGACCGTGGCGCGCGTGCTGCCGCCGCCGAACTGCACGCCCGCGTGCCAGAAGTGGCGCGCGGTCACGCGGCGCACCCAGCAGTTTTCCGACTGCTGAAACCGGATGCAGTCCGCCGCGTGGTTTTCCGAGGCCGCGCCCTCCGTCTCCACGTCGATGAAAAGATCTTCCACGCCGACATGCCGCACCGTCCCCGCGTCGTCGAATTTCGCCACGTAACCCCGCGAGCGCGCGCGGTCGAGGTGGTCGAACACCGGCGCGTCGAGCGTGAGCCGGCCGCCCCCGGCGGCGGTGACGTAGCGGTGGTAGCGGATGTCGAGCTCCCCCGGCTTCCACACCGCCGTGCGCCCGGCGGCGCGGTCGGGAAAGGTGTCGCCGGCGTTGACGGATTTTATCCATGCCTCGGTGGACGGCTGCACGACGAGCACGGCGTCGCCGGCGCGAAACCCCGAGGCGTCCGCCACCTCGAAGGAACGGGCGCCGACCGCGACGCGCGGCGTGACGATGTCGCTGCGCGTGCCGCGCACCTCGGCGGCGAAGGGCCTGCCCGCCGCCCCGCCGCCCGCGAGGATGACCGGCGCCGTGGACGCGCCGGTGCGCCGCAGGATGGTGTTTTGCCGGGGCTCCGCGTCCATGCCCGCGCCGGCCAGCACGACGCCGTCCGCCGCGAGGCGCAGCGTGCCGCGCACTTCATAGACGCCCGGCGCGAGCCGCAACGCCCCGCGCCAGCCGTCCGCGCCGGGCGGGCGCGCGGCGATTTCGTCGAGCGCGGCCTGGATGCGCGCGGTGTTGTCCCCGGCGGCGGGCGCGAGCCGCGCGACGGCGGGCACGTCGGGAATCGGCACCCCGCCGCCGTGATAGCCGGCGTGGCTGAAATCGGGGATGCGGTTGCCATGCGCATCCGCCGCGAAAACGAGCCGCCCGTCCGTCCCGGTCGAGACGAGCCGCGACTGCCACGCGCGCGCCACGCCCGGCGCGAACGCCAGCGCGACCGCGACCGCCAGCGTCAGGCGGAAAAAAGCCGGCGGCGGGCGAAAGGCCGGCCGCGCGCGGCGCGCGTGGGGCGCGTGGTGCGCGTGGTGCGTGCAAGGCGGGTGGCGCGCGTGGAGCAGGTGGAAAGGAAAAAGCATGGTGTGGTGAGTGCAGCCGTCTGGTCTGATGAGACAGCACGCGGCGGCGACAGCGGCGATGGCGGCGGCGGCGATGGCGGCGGCGGCGGCGGCGAAGAGGACATCAGGGCGGCGGATGGCGGGGAAGCAAAGCCGGCCGGCGCGGGAGCGCAACAGCGCGGTGAGTTAATTTGTTAACCGATGGGACGCGGAAGCGGCGGCCTCGTCGTTCCGGGTGAGGCGACAATCCGCCGGCCCGCATTACGACCGGCAGCCGGCGCGGCAGCGCCCCGTACCGCAGGTTGTCAAGCTTCTCGCTTCGC
>JAITDF010000045.1 GCA_031282705.1 Opitutaceae bacterium
GGCGAGTTTTGTCGGGCGGGTTTGAGCGGGCGGGGTTGATAAACGGAAGCGAAAGTGAGATGCGGTTTGTTTTAAGTAAAGGCTGATTCGCCGAAATTCGCCGCAAGCCCGCCGGGAAACAGGCGGCGGCGGGCGGGCGGGGGGAGGGGCAGGCGGGGGAGGAGAGGCGGGGAAAATGGGAGAAATGGGAGCCATGGGAATTTCGCCGGGGCGGACTTTTTATCCTTTGGAATTTTGGGATGTTCCCGCGCCGGGCGATCTGGTTTTCTTTTCGCAAACCTGAACCGATACCACGCCACGCCTTTGCCGCCGCCTTCCATGCACGCCGCCGATCTTTTTACGCTGCCCCGGAGCCTTTCGCTTTTCGCCGCCCATTTCCCCGCCGAGGCCGCGCCCTGGGAATGGGTGCGCGCCATCGCCCCGGCGCTCGAAGCCCTGCCGCCGCCCGCCGCCGGCGCCGGCGCATCCCGCCTGCCGCCCGGCGTCCATGTCGAGGGCGATGTGCGCCTCGCGCCCGGCGTGCGGCTGCCCGCGCACGCCACGCTCATCGGCCCCGCCTGGATCGGCCCCGGCACGGAAATCCGCCCGGGCGCATTCATCCGCGGCCATGTCATCACCGGCGCGGGCTGCGTGCTGGGCAACTCCTGCGAATTCAAAAACTGCCTCCTGCTCGACGGCGTGCAGGCGCCGCATTTCAACTACGCGGGCGACTCCGTGCTCGGCAACCGCGCCCACCTTGGCGCCGGCGTGATCCTCTCCAACCTCCGCCTCGACCGCCGCCCCGTCTTCGTGCGCCTGCCCGACGGGCGGTCCGCCGCCACCGGCCTGCGCAAACTCGGCGCGCTCGTGGCCGACGACGCCGAGGCCGGCTGCAACGCCGTGCTCCAGCCCGGCGCGATCCTTGGCCGCCGCGCCCTCGTCATGCCGCTGACGGCGTTTGCCGGCTGCCTGCCGCCCGACACCATCGCGCGCAACCGCGCCACCGTCTCGACGCTGCCGCGGCCGCGGGCCGCGGAATGAAAAAATGCGGCATGCCTTCTCGCCCTCGTTCCTCTTTTTCGTCCATCGTCCATCGTCCATCGTTTTTCGTTTTTCGTTCTCTTTCCTTTTTCCTCTTTCTCTTTCTTCCTCTTTTTTCCTTTTCCATTCCCGCTTCCGTTTCTCTTTCTCCTCTCTTTTGTCAGGTGCGGGCGGGAGGGCCGGGCGAAGCGGGAAGATTGGGGAGAAAGAGAAAGAGGAAAGAGGAAAGAGAACGAAAAACGAAAAACGATGGACGATGGACGATGGACGAAAAAGAGAGCAGCCGCATGAAACCCTCCCCCTTATCCGCATGATTTTCCTCGAAACACTCCGCCTGGCCTTCTCCTCGCTCCGGGCAAACCTGCTGCGCTCGCTGCTCACCATCCTCGGCATGGCCATCGGGGTGTTCTCCATCATCGGGGCGATGACGGTCATCGACGGCATCCGCGCCACCATCGAGTCGGGCCTGAATGTCCTCGGCTCAAACAGCTTTCAAATCCAGAAATTCCCGCCCATCAACTTCCGCGACCCGCGCCAGCGCCTCGGCAACCGCCGCGACATCAGCCACGCCATGGCCGTGCGCTTCCGCCAGCAGATGGAGGCGCGCGCGCGGGTCTGCGCCACCATCGGACGCGGCGGCCAGACCGCCGTCTTCCACGACCGCCACACCAACCCGAACGTCCGCCTCAACGGCTCCGACGAAAACTACCTCACCGCCTTCAACCACGACATCGCCGCCGGGCGCGGCCTCGGCCCCGACGACGTGGCGCTCGCCCGCGCCGTCTGCGTGCTCGGCAGCGAGATCGCCGAAAAACTTTTCCCCGGCGAAGACCCGCTCGGCCGGCTCATCCGCATCGGCCCGCAGACCTACACGGTGATCGGCGTGCTGGCGGAAAAAGGCGCCTCGCTCGGCCAGAGCCAGGACGGTTTTGTCCTCGTGCCCATCACGCGCTGGCTGATGGTTTACGGCCACGCGCGCCGCTCCATCTCCCTCAACGTGCAGGCGTTCACCCAGGCGGAGCTGCCCGCCGTGCAGGACATGGCCATCGGCGCGATGCGGCTGGTGCGCGGCCTGGCGCCGGAGGACCCGAACGACTTCGAGCTGTTTTCCAACGACTCGCTCATCGAGGCCTTCAACGCCATCGCCGGGGTGGTCGCCATCGGGGCCTTTGTCATCAGCGGCATCGCGCTGGTGGCGGCGGGCGTGGGCGTGATGAACATCATGCTGGTGAGCGTGACCGAGCGCACCAAGGAAATCGGCATCCGCAAAAGCATCGGCGCGCGCCGGGCGGACATCATGACCCAGTTCCTGCTCGAATCGGCCGCGCTCGCGCTGCTGGGCGGGCTTGCCGGCATCCTGCTGGGCGTGGCGGCCGGGTATGCCGCCGGGTTCATGTTCGGCATCGCCATCAGCTTCCCCTGGGCGTGGGCGGCGGCGGGCATGGCGGTGTGCGGCGGCATCGGCCTGGGCTTCGGCCTTTATCCCGCCTGGAAAGCCGCCTCGCTCGACCCGATCGAGGCGCTGCGCCACGAGTAGCGCGGGCGAGGGAAGGGGGCGATTTTCGATTTTCGATGTCAGGCTTCTCGCTTCGCTCGGAACTCGATTTTCGATTGGGGGAGCTTCCGCTCCCGCCGGCAAACCGGCGCGGCGGCGTGTTTGCGGCGCGCTTTGCGCGCCGTCTGGCAAGCGGGACGCTTGCCCTGCTTCCGCCCAACGCCGCCGCGCAACATCAATTATGCATTGATGTTACGCGGCTCCGTCGTACCGCAGACTTCCAAGTCTGCTTCGAAGCTCATGCCTGATTGCGGGTTCGCGGCCAGGTGTGAGTTTTTAAGCAGGTTTGGAAACCTGCGGTACGACGGAATTGCGTAACATCAGTTATGAGCTGATGTTACGCGGAAGAGGGCGTTTTCGTTCCCGTTCCTCGTTCTCTTTCCTCTTTCTCCCAGCCCACACCTGACGAAAGAGAAAGAGAAAGAGAAAGAAGAAAGAAGGTTCGTCGCTTATGTAGAGCCCGTGAAGCCTCGGAGCAGCGGTGCTCAGCCCCGGAGGGGCGTCAGCATTTAGCCGTGGGTGACGAGCGCAGCGAGGAACCCACGGAAACCGTTGATTAAAACCCCAAGCCCCGAAGGGGCGGCAGCGTGCGTCGTTCGCGGCATCGCATTTCCCCGCCCTTCCCTCGCTGCCGCCCCTTCGGGGCTCGTTTTTTTCTTGATGGATTCCGTGGGTTCCTCGTTGCGCTCGTCACCCACGGCTAAATGCTGACGCCCCTCCGGGGCTGAAACACCGCGCTCCTCCGGGGCCGAAAAGATCAAGCACTGTCTCCGTTTCCGCGTAACATCAGTGAAATGAACAAACCGGCCGCTCAAAATGGCGAGGAATCGGGACATGGTTTTATTCGCGTTTTTGGGAGAGGAGTTTTTCGGCGTGGCGGCGGGCGGCGGGGTTGGCGTCGAGGAAGGAGAGGATT
>JAITDF010000401.1 GCA_031282705.1 Opitutaceae bacterium
TTTCCGGCGGGAAATCGTGGTTGAGCGTCGCCAGCACGACGTGGTGTCCGATGAGCGCGCCGTCACCAATCGTGATTCCACCCTGGTCCTGGAAACAGCAGCAGGAATTGATGAACACGCGCCTGCCGAGGCGGATGTTTTTGCCGCAGTCGGTATGGAAGGGCGGAAACAAGCCAAAGGTTTTGTCAACCGGCCTGCCGGTGATTTTTTCCATCAGGCGGCGAATTTCCTCCGGCGTGTGATATGCGCCGTTGAGTTCCGCCGTGAGTCGCAGCGCCTCCTGGCTGACTTCGTGCATGAATTGATGCGCTTCCGAGCCGCAGGCAACGGTTTCGCCCCGGTTGAGATGTTCAAGATAACTGTTCAAATCCATGCGTCGTTTTATTTCAGGCTCTCTTTGAAAAAGGTTTCCAATTTGCCAAATGGAATCAAGCCGGGCTTGTCGTATAAATCAACGTGAACGGCGTTTGGTATAATCATCAACTCCTTCGGCTCGGCCGCCATTTTGTAAATGTCCTCGCTGAAATAACGCGAATGCGCGTTTTCGCCGGCTATTATGAGAATCGGGCGCGGCGCGATTTCCTTGATGCAGGTCAGGAACGGCATGTTCGTAAAGGAAAACGCGGAGGTGGCCGCCCACGCGCCGTTTGAATTTGGCGAATTTGGATGAAACCCCCTTGGCGTGCGATAGTAATTGAAATAATCCACCGCAAATTGAGGTTCGCCGCCCGACAATTTTTCGGGCAATATACGCGGGCCGGGCGCGGGAGCCCCCTTCTCCGCGTCCTCCCAGCGTTGCCGGCTCATTTGCTCCAGAATCCGGGCGCGTTCCGTCGCGGTCATTTTGTCGAAATAGCCCTTTGCCGTGACCCGTGACATGTCATACATGCTGGTTGTGGCGACGGCCTTGATTCGTTTGTCAACCGTCGCCGCGTTTAGAGCCATGCCCCCGAATCCGCAAATGCCGATGATGCCTATCCGGTTTCTGTCAACAAACGGTTGCAGTCCGATGCAGTCAACCGCCGCGCTGAAATCCTCGGTGTTTATGTCGGGGGATGCGACATGGCGGGGTTCGCCGCCGCTTTCGCCCGTATAGGACGGGGTCGAATGCGAGTGTGACAAAGCCGCGCGCGGCCATTGTGTTTGCATACAGCCCCGACGATTGCTCCTTTACCGCGCCAAACGGTCCGCTGATGACAAGCGCAGCAAGGGGACTTTCGCCGCGATTTTCAGGAATATACAAATCGCCCGTTAATAAAATTCCATAGCGGTTTTTGAACGTCACTTTTTGACGCGTCACTTTGCCGCTCAATTGAAACGTGTAGTGTTCCGTTTTCCCCGGAGGTTTCATTTCTTCGTGCCGATTTTGTTCGCAATCGTAGTGCGCATCCGTCACCGGCTCCAGCCATTGGGTTGCGCCGGGGGTTATGGCGAGGTGCGCGAACCAACTGTCCTTTGCCGCGCCGTGCCAGTGTTTGATATTGGGCGGGATGTTGACGGTGTCGCCGGTTTTGAGGAAGCAGGCGGGTTTGCCCCATTCCTGATAAAAACCCTCGCCGCCGGTGACGAGGAGGATTTGGCCGGTTTCGTGCGTGTGCCAGTTGTTGCGGGCGGCGGGGGCGAAGGTGACGCTGCCGATGGCGGCGTTTAATTGCACGGGGGCGACGTGGAGCATTTGCAACCATGCGTCGCCGGTGAAATTCGCATTTGTTATTTTCGCGCCGGGCGGGAAAAGGGCGCCGTTTTTCAGGTGCGCGTTTTTAATGGCGGCTGCGGCAGGAGCGGCAGCGGAAACGGCGGTGTTTGGATTGGTTTCACCGGTGGCGGCGGTGTTGTTTGCATCCGGTGCGTCGCCGTAAATTTCCTTCGCGATGCGGAACGCCGACCACGCCTTGGGCCAGCCGGCATAAAACGCGAGGTGCGTGATGACCTCGGCGATTTCCGGCTGTGTCACGCCATTCTCCTTCGCCTTTTTAAGGTGCGAGGAAAGTTGCTCGAAATTGCCGCCGCTGATGAGCGCGGCGACGGTGATCATGCTGCGGTCGCGGGGCGAAAGTTCGCGCTCCCGCGACCAGATTTGCCCGAAAAGAACGTCGTCGTTCAACCCGGCAAACTTCGGGGCGAACGCGCCGAGCCGGTCGCGCCCCGCCGTTTGTTTTTTGGGCGGCGGCGTGCTGCCGCCCGCGGTGTTGTCGGCGGTGGCGACGGCGACGGTGTTGCTGTTGGCGGCGGCGGCGAGCGAAAGCGTTGTCATTGTCAGAAAAAACCTGGTGCGTGAAAAAAGGCGCATGGCGCGGCGGAGAATACAACTTGCGCGCCGCCTTCGCGCCCCCGTTCTTGCGCGAGATGTCGCGTTCTTGCGGAAAAATTCCCCCGCTGCCGGCGGCGTTTTTCCGCCGCCGGCAACGTCGTTGCCGCCGACGCGATGATGCAATTTCCGCCGCCGGCGCCGCCGGTCAGCGCGGGCGGCGGTAATCGGCGGGGTTGAGGCCGGTTTCGCGGCGGAAGCGTTGCGTGAAATGGCTGGGGTTGGCGTAGCCGGTTTCGAGGGCGATTTCCAAAATGCTTTTGCGCGTCTCGCGCAGGAGGCGGCGGGCGGCGTCCATGCGCAACCCGGTGTGGTGGCGCAGGGGCGTGACACCGGTGGCGTTTTTGAAGAGCCGGTGAAAATGGTATTTGCTCAGGCCGGCTTGCGCGGCGAGTTCGTCGAGGTGAAACGGCTCGGCGCGGTGCTCCGCCATCCAGTCCGTCACGCGGCGAAGTTTCCAGCCCGGCAACGCGGTGGCGGCGCCGGCGCCGGCATCGGCAATGCCGGCAGGGCCCGCGCCGCCGCCGCCGCCCGCGGCGTCGCCGCCGCCCGCGCCGGCGACGCGGCGGGCGTCCTTTTTCGCCGGGGAAATTTTTCGCGGCGGCGACGCGTAATGCCGGGCGAGGTGGACGGCGACGAGCCGCGCCAGCCCCTCCACGCGCAACGGGCTCGCGGCGCGGCGCACCAGCTCTTCGCGCAGTTGCCCCATGAGCGCGGCCAGCGCGGCGTCCTCGAAACCGGATTGCTCGCGCAACACGGCGCGCGACGCGCCCTCGCGCCCGAAAACCTCCTCCAACGCCCGCCGCATGAGCGGCAGCCCGACGACGGCGACCATGAACTCGAACGGCTCCGGCGCGGTTCTCCGCCAGCGGCACTCGTAGGGCGCGCCGCCGACGGTCAGAAAAAACCCGCCGCGCCGGATGCGGTTTTTGTTTTTCACCCACGCCCGCCCGCGCTCGCGCTCCCACGACTCGATTTCGCCCGAGACCATCCAGTGCAACACGGGCTCGCTGACGGCGGGCACGGAGCATCGTCCGTCAACGGCGCCTTGCGCAAACAACGCCGCCTGCAATTCGCGCCAGGCCGCGCCGGCGCCGGCGGAAAGGCATTTTCCGCCCGCGTAATCGCCGAGCATCGTCTCGGCGGAGGTGGTTTCCGGCGTGGTCTCCGGCGCGG
>JAITDF010000438.1 GCA_031282705.1 Opitutaceae bacterium
GCTCGTCCGCACCGCGGGCCAGTCGCTCTCCGCCGCCGCCGGCGGCGCCATCACCGGCGACGTCTCGCTCAACAACGCCACCCTCGCGCTTGCGCCCGCGTCCGCCGGCACGGCGCCATTCGCCATCGGCGGCGGTTTCACCTTCGCCGACTCCACCCTCAAGCTCGGCATCTTCGCCGAAAGCGACGGCTTTATCGCCATCGGCGGCTCCATCAGCATTTCCGGCGTGAACGCCATTGACCTCGCGCCCGGCCTGATCGGCACCTTCACGCTCGGCGGCTTCGGCGCGCTAGCCGGCAGCGCCCTCACCATCGACGGACTCCCCCAGGGCGCCGGCCTCCGCCAGACGGCCACCACCGCCGCCATCGGCGGCGACCTCCGGATTTTCTTCGACGCCGACATCTCGCGCCGCCTCGCCTGGACGGGTTCCGCATCAGCCGGATGGAACACCTCTGACGCCAACTGGATCGGCTCCAACAACACTAACAACTACGCCAGCCTCGACACCGTCGTCTTCGACGGCGCGGCCGACGCCGCCAGTCCCGCCAACCGCGACATCACGCTCGCCGGCAACCTGCGCGTCTCCGACATGATCGTCTCCGGCGACGCCGATTACACCTTTGGCGGTGCCGGCGGCATCACTTCCGGCACGCAAATCATCACTCTCCCCGGCAACCCTGAAAACCTCGCCGATGTCGCCGGCAAACTCAAAAAGTCCGGCGCAGGCACGCTCACGCTCGCCAACACCGGCACGAACAATTTCAGCGGCGGCATCGAAATTTCCGGCGGCGTGATCGCTTTCGGCAACGCCGCCCAGATCGGCACCGCCGACACCTCCGGCGCGCCCGTCCCGATCACCTTCACGGACGCGGGCGGCACGCTCAAAAAAACCGGCGCGGGCACCATCGCGCTCCCCGCCGAAATCAACATCGCCTCCTCCGCCACCGCCACCTTCGACACCGATGGCACGCTCACGCTTTCCGCCGGCGTCGGCGGCGATGGCACGCTTGAAAAAGCAGGCGCGGGCATGCTTGATCTCTCCGGCTCCGCCGCGCGCGCCGGCCCGGTCATCATCACCGCCGGCACGCTTTCCGCCGGCGTGGAAAACCTGGGCGCCACGCCCGTCACAAACAACGCGGCCCTCGTGCTCCGGGTCGATGCCGACGCCGGGTTTTCCGCCTCGATGAACGGCGCCGGCGCGCTCTTCAAAACCGGCGCGGGCGCGCTTGCCCTCTCCGGCGCCATCGCGCTCGACGCCGTGACGGTTTCGCAAGGCTCGCTCGTCATCACCCCCGCGTCGCAGCTTGCCGTCGCGTCGGCATTCACCATCGCGCACGGGGCCGGACTCCGCGGCGCCGGCGCCTTCTCCGCGGCACAGCTGGCCAACGCCGGCACCGTCAGGGTGGGGCGCGCCGCCGACCCCGCCGCGCCGCACGGCGTGATGACCCTCACCGGCGACTACACCGGCGCCGGCGCCGCGCGAATCAGCCTCGACATGACGCTCAACGCCAACGGCGCGATGGACTACGACCGCTTCATCATCAACGGCAACGCCGATGGCGTCACAACCGTCTCCCTGCAAGAACATCCCAGCCCCGGGCGGCTGCGCGGCGACACCTCGCTGCTGCCCTCGCTTGGCGAAATGATTTCCGTGGGCGGTTCCATCGCGGCCGGCGCGTTTGTCCACGACGGCACCGTCGAGTTCGGCGGCGGACAATACCGCTGGGATTCCACGCTCAACGGCGGAGCCGGCGGCTGGCGCGCGCTCGTCATCGAGCCGGTCAGCGCCATCGCCGCGCTCGACGCCGCCGGGGTGATAATCGGGAAGGCGTCGTTCGCCGCCATCGAGCAACGGCTCCTCGGCTTGCGCGAGAGGCGCGCGGACGTCACGGACCAAAAACAAATCTGGGTCGCCGGATTCCAGCGCGGCGAAGAACTCGGCCCCATGCGCTACGACCGTTACGAAACGACGCCGGGCTTCACCGCCGACACACAAGGCATCCAGGCCGGTCTTGATTGGATCAGCGCGCCGGGCGCCGCGAACATGTTTGTCTTCGGCCTGTTCGCCGACTATGCGAAATCGGACATCCACCTGCCGGACCGCGGCACCACCGGGTCCACCGACTCCACCGGCGGCGGCCTGCACTGCTCATGGGTCCGGGGCGGCTGGCACCTCAGCGCGCTCGGGCGCCACGGAAGGGAGGGTTACGACGCCACCGCGGCGCGCCGCACGCCCACCACGCCCTCCTCCACGCACCTCATTGCAACCGGTTACAGTTGGGGAGGCATGATCTCGACCGGGTATGACATCGCCCTTGGCGAAACCGGCGCGTGGGTCCTCGAACCCTCCGCGCGCTTCACCTGCCAGACCCACAATATCAAAAACAGAAACATCTACGACAGCGCCGGGCGCGCCTACAATGTCGCCCACACCGTCTCCAGCGAACTCCTCGCCGGCATCCGCCTCAGCCGCGAGGGCGTCTGGAGGGACACCCTCAAGTGCCGGCCCTATGTCCGCGCGGGCTACATCCGCGATTTTTCCAGCGACGGCCGCGTCGTGGTTGACGGCGAGGAGTTCAGGCACGAATTCGGCGGCGACGGCGTGGAAATCGGCGGCGGCCTGTGGCTCGAAATTTTCCGCGACACGGCCCTGCAAGCCGGCATTGAGTGGTTCGACACCGCCGTCTCGCGAGGCGCCAGCGCCACCTTCGGCATCGCATTCGCCTGGTGAGCCGCGAGGCGGCTCCTGAGTTTTCCCCACTCTCAACAACCAACCCAAACCCATTATGAAAACCGCATTTCGCAACCTCCGCCTCGCACTGGCGCTTTGTGTTTGCGCACCCGGCGCGCTGCATGCCGCGGCCTACACCTGGACGGGCGGCACCAGCAGCGACTGGGACAATGCCTCCAACTGGAGCGGCGGCGTCGTGCCTGCGTTCAGCAACACCACCGACACTGTGACCATCAACGTTCGCAGCGGCCCCGTCCTCACCTCGCTCACCGCCACGACCGCCGCCTTCACCATCGGCGGCGCGGCCAACACCACCGGCTCCCTCGCGCTCATCAATTCCTCCCTCTACAGCGTCTCCATTAACAGCGGAGGCAACGCCACCGGCACCGCGTTCATCACCCTCGACAATTCCACGTGGTATGTCCCCAACAACCTCTTCCTCGGCGGCAATGGCCATGCTGTTGTCGAACTCCACGGCAACAGTGCCATCACCAACGCCGGGCCGGTCTCCACGACGGGGAACGTGGGCCTGGCGCAGAATGCGGGCGCCGTTGGCATCCTGACGCTGAACGACAACTCCGTGTGGCAGAGCGCCAACATCCTCTATGTCGGCTTTCGCAGCTCCGGCACGCTCCACATGAACGATAACTCCAAGGCTGTCTCCCGGACCAATTTTTACATCGGTGGCAACGGCGCCACCACGGCGCGCGGCTGGGTCGATATGAGCGGCGCCGCACGCATCACCGTCGGAGGCTTTGCGGAAATCGGCAGCACCGGCATTGGCGCGCTCATCATGTCCGGCAACAGCCTGCTCAACATCTCCGGCACCGCCAACACGCTCATCGGCGCCTCCGCCGGCGCCGAGGGCGCCGTGACGCTCTCGGACAACGCCGTGTTCCGCACCGCCTGGGATTTGCTCGTCGGCGCCGCGGGCGATGGCAGGATCACCTTCCTCAACGGCGGCTTCGTGCAAGCCAATGCCAGCGTCATCACACTCTCCGCCAGCAGCGCATCGTCGCACGGCACAATTGAAATCGCCGGCAACGGCGCGCATTCCATCACCCGCATCGATGGCACGACGCCTGTCGGCATCAACGGCGGGGCGGGCACCGCAAAGATGCGCTTCGCGCACTCCAACCCCGGGCTTGTGTTTGGCAACCCTCTCACCGGCTCGCTCGCCGTCGAGGTTGACGG
>JAITDF010000051.1 GCA_031282705.1 Opitutaceae bacterium
GTGGTCAAAAAATCCCATTTGATATGTGGTGTTTTTCATGCTGATGCCATTTTTATGTTCATTTCTTTGTGTGTCAACAAGTTAATTTTTCAAAGTGCCCAAAACATTGTCGAGCAGCGTTTCCAATTCACCCGCTTCCAGCCGTTCAAATTCGAGCATATAACGCTTTGTCACCTTTGCCCAGAAATCGCGGATTTTCTCCCAATTTTGCAAACGCAGTTTTACTTTTTGAAGCACCGGCTTTTTGCCCGCCGGGCGTTCGGTCACTTTGTTTTTGCGCAGTGTGTCGAGCAAGGTCGGATAGATTTCGAGCAATTTTGCATAGCCGCCTTCCTTGAAAAAATTGTCGCGTTTGATAATGTCGAGATTGTCGAGTTTTGTTAAAACCTCGTCGCTCTTTTCGGAGAAAGCGGCGGTGTCATTTTCGATTTTCTTAAATTCCTCCGGTGGCAATTGCGTTTGCAGAATGAGTTTGATTGTCTTTTCGGTGACTTTCGTTTTGTCAATTTGCACGGGGGCGTCGCTGTTGATTTCGCCGACGAGTTTTCGTGCGAAGCCCGCTTCGGAGTAGTCAATGAGATAGGTAAGGCGAAACTCTTCCTCGGAAAGGCGGTTGCCGCGCTCGTCCACCGGCAGGCGCAAACCGCGCCCGACTTCCTGCAACTTGCTTGTTTCGGAGCCGCTGGTGCGCATTTTTGTAATAACAAACACATTCGGGTTGTCCCAGCCCTCGCGGAGCGTCCATTTGGAGAAAAAGAAACGGCGAGTGTTCCACGAGCCGTCCGGCCTTTTGAAAGTCAGCGTCCGCTCCTTGTGCAAAATGTCCTCGCGCTCCTCGACGACCGCGCTGCCGTCGGGTTCGCCCCAGTCCTTGGCAAAATAGCCACCGTGCGCGCCGGCAATGTTTTGGCGCGTCGCTTGCAGGTATTCCAGAAATTCTTTTTCACGCGGGGATGCGGAGGCGCGGAGGTCTTTGTATTTCGCAATCAGACAGTCCAACTTCGCTGTCAGCAGTTTTTCAAAGGTTGTTTTGAGCCAGCCGTCGCTGTCGCGATAGGATGAGATGGAATCAATGAAGAACAGCGAAATGGTTTTGATTTTCGGCGGATTGACGCCGCTGTTGGGGCGAAAGAAATTTTCCGTTTCCTTTTCAAAGTGCGCCTCGATTGCTTGCTGGAGCAGCGTTTCTTGATAACGGGACAAAAAGGTATCCGCGAAAAATTGCCTGCCGATGCCGAGTTCAACTTCGTTGCTCAAGGACGCCTTTGTTTTCGATTTAATCACGTCGAGTGTGACATCGCCCTCAAACGCCTTGTCGAGCATTGAAAGCGGGTCGCCGGCGTGAAGGGTGATCCGTTGCGCGGCACCGGCGGCGCTTCTGCCAACGCGCTTGAATGTCACTGATTTTGTTCCGCCGCTACTGTTAATTTCGGCGACTTCGAACTTCAGCGCACTCGCGGGGTCGGTGACGCCCGGAATGTCGGGATACACGACATCTATCGCCTTCACCAAACCTTGATTAAACGCTGGCACCGCGCCGAGTTCATAAACCGGTTTGTTGCGGAAATATTGGGCGACGCCGCCGGTTTCCGGGAAAGTGGCGCCGAAGCGGATTATCAACTGCGGATTAAACCTTGCTTTGATGTTTTCAAACGCCTTGTCGCCCGGCTTCACGCGGTGCGGTTCGTCTATGATGACAATTGGGCGCGTCCGTTTTATGGCTTCCGCCGGGCGGGTCTCGTTGTCGAAAAGCGTTTGGTCAAAATCGTCGTCGTAAATTTTGCCTCTGTCCTTGTCGAGGAGGGCGGTGTTCAAGAGCAGGCAATGGATGTTGTTTTGCTCGCTGCGCGTCGCTTCCACGTATTGCACAAGCGCGTTGGGAAATGTTTTTCGCCTGCCGTTTTTTGTGACGAAATCGCCGGCGTTAATCAGTTGCAGGCTGAGTTTTTTGCCCGGGTAAAACCGCTGGAAATGCTCTTGCGCGTAAGAACTTTCCATAAAGTTTTTCGTGCCTTCCTTAATCGCGATGCTGGGGACAACAATGATGAATTTGAACAAGCCGAACCGTTGGTGCAGCGCGTAGAGCAGGCGCGTATAAACGTAGGTCTTGCCGGTGCCGGTCTCCATTTTGACATCAATGTTGTCGAGCCGCGGCAGTTGCGGATTCACACAGGCGTTGGTGATTTTTTCCCCAGCGGTTTCGGCGAGAACAGCGGATGCTGATTTGCTGATTTCGTCGAGAATGGCGTCGAGCGCGGCCTCCTGATGAGGCAGTTGGAGGAGTTTTATGGCGAGGCGCGAGTCGTCCATTAGTATCGCCTTTCGATTGAAACCTGATGGTCGCCATCGAGGTTGTTCTTGATGTTGTTTTCGAGTTCGCGCAGCGATTCGAGCGAGAACGAAAACGCATAAATAACGATGTGTTTTATATCGAGTTCGTTGGTGCCGATGCGGTTCAGCAAGTCGCGGGTTTGCGCCGCGCCCCAGTTTCGCGAAATCAGGTAGAGTTTGCCGGAAACAAGGTGCGCCGTGTATTCGTTTTTGTCTTCGCCGAAAGTGATTTTTTGGACAGGCGTGTCGAATGGGAAACCGTCGTCGAGAACCCAGGTGGTCAACAAAACATCAAGGCCGGTGGCGTTGAGTTCGGCGTTGGCGAATGGCGTTATGTTGTCGTCGTCAATGCTTTGGTCGGGAGTAAAAATGTCTATTTTTTCGAGAATGTTCGCAGGCGGCAGAGCAAGTTTATAGTGGCGAAACCCGAGGTTGGCGGTTTGAGCTGCCAATGGATTCTCCTCCCTAATTTTCGCGGCAGCACGTTTTATTCGTTCACGGGAGATTGCATCAATTGTTTTATAACCGGATTTCCTGGCTTCCGAATTTTCCGGCGTTGGCTCGTCAATTTGAACGCAAATATATTTTCTGTTTCCGCCATCTTCCGCGTTCATCTGCATAACAGCGTGCGCGGTCGTGCCGGAACCAGCGAAGAAATCCAAAACAAGGGAATTTTTATCGGTATTGGCGAGTGTCAGCAGCCGCCTTATCAACCGAACCGGCTTGGGGCCGTCGAATGCTCCTGAACCTAACAATGTAGTCACCTCCTTTGCTCCTTCCTGACTGTGTCCAACTTCTTTGTATGACATGATTGAAGTCGGCGCCATCCCATCGAATTTCAATTCAGTCAGAAAACGTTTTATGCACGGCACACTATTCCCATCGGCGCCGAACCAAATCCGATTGTCAGCGAGTCTCTCCGAAAATGCTTTTTCGGAGAGACTCCAACAGCGTCCTGTTGGAGGCTCTACAACGCGACCGGACGGCGTTGTTATTTTGTAATCACTGGCAACATTGTATGTTTTGACCGACATGTCGCTTGGTTTCCATACGCCACGAGGGTCGTTATCAGGATTCTCATATCGTGCGTTGGCTTCTTCTGTGCGTTCAAGTCTGCCAATTGAAAACGCTTCAATATTCTTTGCAAACATCAGAACATAGTCATGGCTGTTTGAAACAAATCTTGCGTCATTTTTTGGCGCATACGCTCGTTCCCAAATCAACTGCGCCACAAAATTCGTTTCCCCGAAAATCTCATCCATCAGCAGTTTCAAATTTGCCTGTTCGTTGTCGTCGATGGAGACGAAGATGACGCCATCGTCGCGGAGGAGTTCCTTGGCGAGTTTTAGGCGGGGATACATAAAGGTCAGCCACGCGCTATGGGAGCTTTTCCCTTGAATACATTTCAGCCGCTCCACGTCGCGCTCGCTGTAGCCGAGCATGGTTTGCAATTTCTCGTCGGAGAAATCAAAACGGTCGGAGTAGGTGAATTCTTTTCCCGTGTTGTAAGGTGGGTCTATGTAGATGACTTTTACTCGATTGCCCAAACCACTGTAAGCGCGTTTGAGATGCAGGAGCGCCTCAAGGTTGTCACCGGTGATGAAGACATTGCCGGAGTTGGCATTTTCGGGGCGGGAATTGTGCGCGATGTCCGGCACGAGCAGCGTTTCTGAGGCGCGGCTGGATTGCAGGCGGGCGTAGTCCTTGCCGACGAACGAGAGCCGGTAGCCGTCGCGCGCCTCGGCGATGTTGTTGGCGGCGAGGGCGGCGTCGAACTTGTCGCGTTTGAAGACGCCGGCGGCGTCGAAGAACTGCGGCAGCGCGGCGCGAAGCGTCGTGAGCATTTCGGAGTCGGGCCGCGCGGCGGCATTATGCGCGCGCGCGGCGCGGAGGCCGGCGGGAAGTGAGGGTGACGGCATGGCGGGTGAGCGGTTAGGCGAGCCAATGCCGGTGCCGGTGTTGTTCGGCGGGGCGGGAAATGCAAAAAAGAGGGACGTGTCTTTCACGTCCCCCCAGGGCATTTCCACACGCCTTGAACAAACGCTACGGACACGCCCCAGCAGGCGCGTTCCGAAGCGCTGTTGCTCAACAGGGTCTCCCATGTTGAACGAGTGGAAATTTTTGGAGGGCAGCGGCTTTCAGTTCGCTAAATTGTTATGAGTTTGTGTCTGTGGCAGGGTGGAATCGGGTTGGTTTGAAACGTGCACGAATGCGCGGGAAATGGAAAGGGGAAGCGTGCCGGCGCCGGCAGGACGCGCAAGCGGAAAACTCCCGAAAAACTCACAAAAAGCCCCGCCTCCCCCGCCGCTTGCCCGGCGCCCTTGGAGCGAGTTCCGCCGGCGCCGAAAATAACGCGCAACGAATCCCCGCCACCGCTGTCCATCGGGACGCGTTCGCACCATGCAAACCGTTTTCCGCCTCCTGTTTTCCGCACTCGCCGCCGCCTCGCTTTGCGTCTATGCCGCCGTCGCGGTCTCTGCCGCCGCCACTGCCGCCACCGCCGCTGCCGACACCAGCGTCTCCGACGACACCGCCACCGCCGCCGCCGGCGGGCCGTTTTCCTTCGCGCTGCTCCAGGACCGCGCGCGCGCCCTTGCCGCGGCGCCTTGGCAGGCGCGCGCCAGCCGCGTGCCGGGGCCGTTGCTCGCGCTCGACTACGACCGGCACCGCGACATCCGCTTCGACCCCGCGCAGTCCCTGTGGCGCGCGGAAAACCTCCCCTTCCGGCTCCAGTTTTTCCACCCCGGCTTCATCCACGGCCGCACCGTGCGCGTCCACGAGGCCGCGGACGGGCGCGCCCGCGAAATCCCCTTCTCGAAAAACCTCTTCGACTACGGGAAAAACACCGCCCTCGCCGCCGCGCTCTCCGACGACAGCGCCGGCATGGGCTTCAGCGGCCTGCGCGTGCTCACGCCGCTCAACACCCCCGGCCGCTTCGACGAACTCATCGTGTTCCAGGGCGCGAGCTATTTCCGCGCCCTGCCGCGCGGCGCGCGCTACGGCCTCTCGGCGCGCGGCCTCGCGCTCAACACCGCCGAGCCCGGCGGCGAGGAGTTCCCCGTGTTCGAGGAGTTCTGGGCCGGGCGGCCCGGGCCCGGCGCGCGCGAAATCGTCATCCACGCCCTGCTCGACAGCCCGGGCGTGGCGGGCGCGTATCAATTTTCCATCGCCCCCGGCGCCGCCACCGTGGCGCGCGTGCGCGCCGTGCTCTTCCTGCGCGCCGGCGCGGAGAAAAACGTGCGCGTCCTCGGCATCGCGCCGCTCACGAGCATGTTTTGGTTTGGTGAAAACTCGCCCGCCCGCCACGGCGACCTGCGGCCCGAGGTGCACGACTCCGACGGCCTCGCGCTCCACACCGGCGCGGGCGAATGGCTCTGGCGCCCCCTCGACAACCCGCGCGCCGTGCGCACCGCCGCCTTCTCCGACCGCAACCCGCGCGGCTTCGGCCTCGCGCAACGCGACCGCGCCTTCGCCAGCTACGAGGACATCGAGGCCGCCTATCACCTGCGCCCCTCCGCGTGGGTCGAGCCCGTCGGCGACTGGGGGCGCGGCGAGGTGCGGCTGGTCGAAATCCCCACGCCCGACGAGACCAACGACAACATCGTCGCCTTCTGGACGCCCGCGCAACTCCCGCCCGCCGGCCACCCCCTCGCGTTTGAATACCGCCTGCACTGGCACCTCGACGCCGCCGCCGCCGGCACCACCGCCGCCACCGCCGGCAAAGGGGCACGGGCACCCGACCCGTGGCCGGCCGCCGACGCCGCCACCGACGCCGCCGACGCCGCCGACGCCGCCACCGCCGGCGGTGCCACTGACGCCGCCGCCGCCGCCACCCCCAGCTCCGCCGCCACCGCCGCCATCGCGCAGCCGCCCGGCGGACGCGTCGTCGCGACGCGCCAAGGGCGCTCGCTCACGCACGAGCCGGACCTCCGGCGCTTCTGGGTTGATTTCGCCGGAAACGGACTCGCCGAACTGCCCGCCGACGCCGCGGGCATCGAAGCCGTCGTGACCGTCGGCGACGGCGCGAAACTCGCCCACGCCGGCGTCGAAAAAAACCCCTTCAACCGCACCTGGCGCGCCGCCTTCGCCATCAAGCCCGACGGCTCCGGCCGCCCCGTCGAACTCCGCTGCTTCCTCCGCGCCGCCGCCGCCGCCGCCACCGCCGCCTCCTCTTCCGCCGGCCCCGGCGCCACCGCCACCACCGCCGGCCCCGGCGCCACTGCCGCTGGAGCCTCCGCTGCCGCCGCCTCCTCCGACGGCCCCGGCCCCGCCGCCGCCCTCACCGAAACATGGAGCTACCTTTGGAACCAATAAACCCGCCGCTCGACACCTTCCGCCCGCGCACCGGCGCGATGGACGCGTGGAACGCCGCCTACGTGCGCGTCGAGGACTACCTGCGCGCGCACCGCATCCACAACCGCCTCCACCAGAACCGCGTCATCCGCGCCGTGCTCGAACGCGCCGCGCGCCGCCACGAAGCCAACCCGGCGCTCGATCCCACCACGCTGGCCGCCGAGGAGACCGAGGCGTGGATGGACGAATGGTTCCGCGCCGTGCTCCGCGCTCCGGGCGAAACGACGGGCCTGGCAGCCGGCCTGCCGCGCGAACACATCGCCGCCACCGGCCGCGTCGCGCTGCTCATCTCGGACGGCGCGGAGAAATGGCCCTATGCCTTTCTGGACACACGCACCATCCCGCCCGATTTCCACGCCGCCATGCGCGCCAGCCACGTCAGGGCCGGCCCCGACATGACCGTGTCGAGCATGGTGCCGCGCCCCATCGACCTCGGCGTCATCACGGAAGTGGCGGGCGGCACGCTGGAGACGCTCGAACGCCGCCCCCTGCTGCGCACCCTCGCGCTCTGGCTGCTCTTCCTCGGCGTGCTCGCCGCCACCTTTTTCATGACGCGCTGAGGCCCCGCCCCCCCCATGCGGAACGCTTCCGCGCAACCTCACTCACTGATGTTGCGCGGAAGCGTCCCTTCTCCTCCTCTTTCTCTTTCTCTTTCCTCTTTATCTTTATCCGTCGCTATGTTGAGTGACGGGGAACTGAAAACCTGGACCCTGAAAACCGAAAACTCCCCGCACTCTCCCGCCCTCCGCTCTCCGCCTCCCGCTCTCCGCTTTCCGCCCTCCGCAAAAAAATAACTCTTTTTTCTCTTGCCCTCCGCCCCCGCCCCCTTCTTTTTCACCCGCCATTGACAACACCGCACCGCCGCACCACTTGGGAACACCACCGTCGCCACAGCCGGCAAAACACCTAACATCTTGAAAATGAGCCTGACCATGACATGCGGGACTTGTATAAAGCCCCCCAAGCTCCCAAGCCTTGCGCCCATAGTGTAAATCACTTTTCAAGGGCGTATTGTGCCCCGACGAAACGGCGCGGGACCACAAAACAAGCCGCGCAAGCCGCGGTCGCTCCGCTCGTCCCGCGGACTTCCAAGTCTGCTTCGGGCGGCCCCCGCCAAAGGCAGCCGCTTTTCGCTTTCGGGCGGGCCTTCGGCCCGTCAGACGCTCCCGCGCCCTCGCCGCCCCGCCCCGTCCACCCCCGCCCCGCCCTCCGGTGCGCACGCACCGCCGTTCGGTGCACGCGCACCCAAACCCCGTGCGCACGCCCCGCCCTCCCGTGCGCGCGCCCCGCCGCTCCGTGCACGCGCACCGCCGCCCGGTGCACGCGCCCCAAAGCCCCGTGCGCGCGCACCGCCGCGCAGTGCGCACGCCCCGCCGCCCGGTGCGCACGCACCAAAGCCCGGTGCATACGCACCGAAACCCGGTGCGCGCGCACCCGCGCCCCTTCCCCGCGCCCCTTTCCCCGCCTCAACCACAAACACAACCATAAAACCAACAGCAAAATATAACAAAACCAAGGCTGCGGCCGCCACCACGGCCGCAACCCAACCCGCAACCGCAACCCAACCCGCAACCCGATAGAAAGTAAAAAACCATGAGTGAAACCCGACGCACCTACGTCCCCACCGAAAAACAAACCCGCTTCATCTGGGCGGGCAACCACATCACCGCCCTCGAACACATCGGCGCGGCCCTCGACGTGCCCGCCGCCACCATCGCCGCCCTCCGCGCCGACCACACCCACCTCGGCCAGCTCTACGCCTGGCGCGACAACGCCGTCGCCCTCGGCCGCGAATACAACCGCGCCCTCGACCGCGCCGAATGGGACCTCGGCGGCGCCGACGTGCGCATCACCCCCGTTGACCCCGCGAGCCTCGGCGACAAACAAATCACCATCGCCCCCGGCTTCTACAAAAGACTCTTCGCCAACATCGACGTGATCGAACGCAACCCCAAGTGCACCGACGAAATCAAACGCCAGCTCTTCATCCTCCCCCCGGACAAACCCGCCCCCGACCTCCTCGCCCTGAGCGCCGAGGTGAAAGCCGAGTTCACCGGCGGCCTGGTGGTCTTGAAAGGCCGCCGCCCGGCCCCGGCGAAATTCTGGCACATCCTCGCCGACCGCGCCGACGGCGCCGGCCCGCAGGAAGCCGGCACCGTGGCCCAGGCGCAGTTCACCGACCACCACGACCTCCCCGACAAACCCGCCGCCTGGACCTACACCGTGGAACTGCGCACCAAGGACAACACCCCCGTCGGCAAAGTCTCGGTGGTGAGCATCACCGTCTGGAAAGGCCGCGCCGACCAAGGCCCCGAAGCCGGCGAATGAGCCGGACGCGGAAAGCGGAATGAAACCGGAAGCGAAAAGCGAAACCGCCGGGGTGAAAAACGCAGGGCAAGCGTCCCGCTTGCCTGATTGGGACGTAGGGCAAGCGTCCCGCTTGCCAGACGGCGCGCAAAGCGCGCCGCCCCGGAGTGGCAAGCGGGACGCTTGCCCTACGCCCCAAAGCCCGCCGCCATGAAAGCCGTCAACGCGGGCGGCGGAATAAATTCCGCCGTCGAAAGCGGTGACAAGTCACCGCACTCCAAAAAAGTCCCGCCGCCGTATTATGGAGTGCGGCGAGTTCTCGCCGCTTTTGACGGGGGAATTTATTCCCCCGCCCCGTCCGCCGCCGAACCCTCGTCCGCCTCCGCCGCCCCGTCCGCCGCCGAAACCCCGCCTCCTCCGCCGCTACCCCGTCCCCATCTCCCTTCCCCGCATCCCTCCCATCCCTCCCATGTCTCCCATTTCTCCCATATCTCCCATCCCATCCCCCCTCCCTTTCCCCAATCAACCAACAACCCGAAACCAA
>JAITDF010000469.1 GCA_031282705.1 Opitutaceae bacterium
GGCGCGCCTTGCGTTTGTCCTTCATCCCGTTTTTGAAGCTGGGCATCGGCAGCATTGTCCCGCCGGCCTGCGCCTCCACACCTTCCACTCCGTGCGCTGGCAGCGCGCCGACTCCGCCTACGCGCTCCTGCCCAGCGCGCGCCTTTTGCCCGGCTTTGAGCGTGATTTTCCCCACCGTGCTGTCCGACAGCTTCACCGGATAATGCCGCGCCAGTCTTTGCGACGCCTTTTCAAACGACTCGCGCGCCCCAAAATCAACCGGCGCTTCCTCCAATCCTTGCGAACAGCCTCCGGGCTTTATCCCGCGGCCTTCGCACGCCGGCCTCACCCGCCGGCCTGCCTCTTGCATCACCCGCTCCACCGCGCCCGCCTCCCCGAACACCGTCGGCACACGCAGTTTTTTTACTGTGCTCGCGCATCCGCGTCTGTGCCCGCGCCTTCGCGTGCTCCTGCTCCTCACGCTTTTCCAGCCATGCGCCGGCCAGCTCCCGGCCCGCTGCGTCAAGCTGCTCCACCAGCCCCGCCTCCGCTTTCGCAAGCACTTCGTGCTCCCGCTGCCCGTTCTCGCATATGCGTCTCATCTCCTTGAGTCGCCTTACCAGTTCCGGCCGGCTTTCCAGCCATTGCCTTGTGCTTTCATCGAGTTGCTTGGCCTTCTCTTTGGTTTTTTCCATACCCCTCACTTGCCATTTTCTCCCTGCTGCCACCAATCGCAATTACACCCCCCGCCATGCCATAAACTAATACCATTTGCCGGTGAAAATCAGACTTCAGCCATGAGCCGCCCATGCAGCGCAGGTTGGCAGATTGTCGCTTCGCCCGGAACCAAACCCGCTGGTCTGAAATGGGAAGCCGGTTTGGTTCCGGGCGGAGCGAGAAGCCTGAGAACCTGCGCTACAAGGCGCTGCCGCGCCGGCGCGAGGTGCCGCCGCGGCGGCGGCCTGTCGTGGCGCAGACTTCCAAGTCTGCTTCAAAGCTCACGCCGGGTCGCGGGTTTGTTTTCGGGTCTGGGTTTTTGCGGGCCTTCGGCCCGAGCAGGTTTGGAAACCTGCGGTACGTGGCGCTGCCGCGCCGGCGCGGGATGACGCCGCGGCGGCGGATTGTCGTGGCGCAGACTTTCAAGTCTGCTTCTTCCGCGTAATGTCGGTGAATCAGTTTCTCACGGCATCCGGTCGCCGATGAGGGCTAGGCATTGGATGGCGGCGAGGCCCCATTGCGCGGCGTCGTTCGTGGAGACCCATGCGGCTTCGTCCACGGGATTCAATACGTCCGGGCCTTCGATGCGGCTGGTCTTGAGCGAGGCGCGGGCGCCGGCGAGGCCGTGGTCGGCGAAATCGCCACGGCCAAATTCCTCCCAGGCGCGCGCGGCGAGTTTTTCGTCGCCGGTCATCCGCGCGGCGTAGGCCGTGAGGCGCGAGTGCGCCTGGCGCAGGCCGTTGCCGCGGAGGTCGGCGCCGAGCGCGGCGCGCTGCTCGTCCTTGGGCGCGGAGTAGAGCGTGCAGTATTGAATCCACGCCTTGGCGAAGCCTTCGTATTCGGGCTGGCCGGCGGTGAGCTGGATGAGTTCGGCGAAGGTCTCGACCGCGCCGAAAACGGAGTCGAGGTGCGAGACGCCGATGGGTTTGCCGCCGCCGCCGGACGCGCCGCCGTTGTCACCGATGGTTTTGCCGGCGGCGGTGCCGCCAGCCGCGCCGCCGTGCCCGCCGATGGTTTTGCCAGCCGCGCCGCCGGGGCGTCCGCGCACGGTGAGCGGTTCGAGGGCGCCGGTGGCGATCCGGTAGCCGTAGCGGTCGCTGGTGAAGAAGCCGGCGGGCATCGCGCCCCAGTCGCGCAGGCCGCGCAGGAGTTTGTCGCGGTATTGCGGGTCGCCGCCGCGCTCCCATTCGGTGAGCCAGGCGGCGGCGAGGTTGGCCCAGTCGGTGCCGAAGCTGAGGCGCGAGTCGTGTTTGCCGAGCGGCGTGGCGCGGGCGAGTTTGCGCGCGGGATCGACGGCGTTGAGGATTTTGTCCACGCCGAGCAGTTCGCGCATGAGGTCGCCGGTGCGTTCGTCGGCGGTGAGGTAATAATAAACGCGGCGGTAGGCGGCGGTGCTGATGCGCACTTGTTTCGCGGAGCAGCCCCAGTGCTGGACGTTGTGGCGCGTGCCGAGGCCGGCGAAGGGGCCGGCGTGATAGACATCGACCTCGCCGGTGTGGCGGGTCATGGCCTCGGCGAAGCGGAACACGTCGGCGCGGCCGGTGCGGAGGAAATAATACCAGAGCCAGAGGTCGGTGGAGAGTTCGGAGTTGTCCCAGGCGAAGCCGCCGACGTCGTATTTCCAGACGTGGCGGTCGCGGTCGTAGCTGTGCATGACGTCGCCGTAGTGCCAGAAGCCATACCAGTGGCGCTGGTCAACCTGCCGGCGATGGTAGTCGAACTGCCAGTCGAGGCGTTCCTCGATGGCGGCCCTGGCGGGCGTGGAGCGGTCGGGCAGCGACCAGAGCGCGCCGAGGACTTTCGCGGCGAGCACGACTTCGGGCGCGCAGACGAGCACGGGGGGCGTGCGCACGGCGGCGGCCATTTCGGCGAGGCGCGCGCGCGGGGGCGTGGCGGCGACGGCGCGGAGCGTGATTTCGCTGGTGCGCGCGATGCCGTGCGCGCTGCCGTAGCCGGGCTCGTAGTCTTCGTAGGTGATTTCGAGGCCGCCGTCGTATTGTTTGCGAAAGTCGTCCATGCCCATGCCGTCGTGGTAGAAACGCAGGTCCATCGGCGGCGCCTCCGGCGAATACAGCCAGAGGGTGACTTCGGCGCGGTCGGTGTGCGCGCCGCGGATGTCGAGTTGCGCGGGGTGGCGCTGCCAGAAGTCGCGCAGGCCGAAGACCACGCCGCCGCCAGTTGCGCCGCCGATATAGCCGGCGCCGGAGGCGCGGCGGCCCTGGTCAACGTCGATCCAGCCGTGGCCGGGTTGGGTGCGTTTGCGGATGGTGAAGGCGTTGGCCGCGGGTTGCGCGAGCGTGAAGTCGCCCCAAGCGGGGATGTAGTGCAGGCGTTCGCGGACTTGCGGGTTGAATGTTTCCACGGGCGGGCAGGGGAGGCCGGCGAGCTGGGCGGTTTTGACCGGGCCGGGGCCGGGGCGTCCGTCGGGGTCGCGGCGCAGGCCGGTGAGGCTGCGCACGGCCTCGGCCCAAAGGCCGTCGCCTTCGCCGGCGAAACGCACGTGGCGGTCGTGCGGGAGGTCGGTCATCGGCACCTCGAAACGCACGCCGATGCCGCGCAGGAAGTCCTTCTCCGGGTCGCCGTCGAAGACGAACGAGTGCATGACGCGCACGGCTTCGCCGCCGGCGTAAAAGTAGAGGCGCACGGTGAAGGGCAGCCAGGCGCGGGGCGCGGTGGCAGTGGCGGCGGCGGCAGCGGCGGCAGCGGCGGCGTTGGAGGAGGTGGTGGAGGTGCCGGCGGCGGCGGGTGCGTGCCGGCCTTCGATTTTCACCACGGCGCGCACGGGGCCGGTTTGCTCGACGGTGACGGCGGCGATGTCGCTTTCAAAGAAGACGGTGCTGCGCGTGCTTGCGCCGGCGCCGGCACCAGCGGCATCGGCACCGGCGGCGGCGGAATCGTCGGGGGTGCCGGTGTTCAGGGCGACGAGGCGGCCGTTGAGCAGCACGTCGCGTCCGTCGCGGGCGATGGAGCGGATGAGCACGGCGCCGGATTTCGCGATGGTGGCGCGGATGACGCCTGTATCCACAATCACACTACCGGCGTCGTCGCGCACCGTGACGGCGCGCGCGGGCGCGGCGGGGGTTTCGCCGGGGGCGAGTTCAATGCCGTCGTTGATTTCGATGCCGGCGGGCACGGCGTGCGCGGTCCATTTGAGCGAGCCGTCGGGCCAGAACGCGGCGGGCCAGCTTTGCACGGGGAGGGGTTTTCCGGCGGCGTCGCGCAGCGCGAACGGAGCGCCGTTCGCGACGGCGCCGCGCGGCCAGGGCATGCCCCAGGTGGCGCCGTCGTTGAGCGCGGGCGCGACGCCGTCGAGCCAGCGGACGGAGCCGCGCGCGGGTCGCGGTGCGGGCGCGGCGGCGCCGGATGCGCCGCCGCCGGCGGATGCGGCGGCGGAGGAGGGCGGCGCGGCGCGGAGGGCGGCGGGGATTTGCGCGGCGGCGGCGGCGATGGCGGCGATTTTGACGACGGCGCGGCGGGAGATGGGCTTTGGGTTCATGGGTGTGTGCATGGCATAATCGTTCTCGTTCTCTTACTCGTTCTCGTTCTCTCTTATTCTTTATTCTTTATCTTTCGTCTTTCGTCAGGCGCGGGCGGGGAGAAAGATAAAGAGAAAGAGGAAGAATAAGAGAGAACGAGAACGGGAACGAGTAAGAGAACGATTATTTAATCGAGGTGGAACACTTCGCGGAGGTCGCGGGAGACGGGGCTGTTGTCGGGGTTGCTGGGCATGATGTCGCCCATGAATTTCCACCAGCGCTGGCAGGCGGCGGTTTGCGCGACGGCGGCCCAGCGTTCCTCGCTTTCGATTTCGACGCAGCCAAAGAGCTGGTGCGTCTTTTCGTCGAGGAAGATGGAGTAGTTGTGGCTGCCGTGGCTTTTTAGCTCGGCGGCAAGATCGGCCCAGATGGGCGTGTGGCGGCGTTGATACTCGGCTTCCTGGCCGGGATTCACGCTCATGAGGAATGCTTTTCGGATCATGATGTTTTTGTCGGGTGGTTAAGGAAAAATTTGTTCTCCCCCATTGTTTTCCCAATCGTTCTCGTTCTCTCTTATTCTTTCTCTTTATTCTTTATCTTTCCTCTTTATCTTTATCCCCGTCCGCGTCTGACGAAAGACGAAAGAGAAAGAATAAAGAGGAAAGATAAAGAATAAGAGAGAACGAGAACGAGTAAGAGAACGAGAACGAGTAAGAGAACGAGAACGATTGGGAGGGCGCGGGGAGGCGGAAGGTTTTATGCGCCGGAGGCGAGTTTGAGCAGGCCCCAGAAGAGGAGGATGATCACGCCGGAGCCGGCGCAGCAGGCGATGAAGCCGACGGCGTCCTGCCGGTCCCATTTGCCAAACTCCCACGAGGAGTTTTTGCCGAGGAGCTTGGTGTGGTCGAAGCGGCGCGGGTTGCGGCGCGTCTCCTCGATGGCCTGCGCCTCAAGCTCGGGCGTGCCGCCGACGGGCGTCTTCATCTTGCCGTAGAAGAAATCGACCCGCGAGGGGTTGCGGTTGCGGGTCGCGAGGCTCACGAGCACGAGCACGAGGAAGGGCAGGAGCGCGTCCACGTAGTAGCGGAGGTTTTCGCGCTGGCGCCGGGTCATTTTCGCGGAGTCAACGACGCCGAGTTTCGTGGCCATGTAGTTTTCCATGTCGAAACGGTTGTCGATGCTGCCGAAGTTGCCGCCGCCCCGGAGCGGGCTGTCCGGGTCGTCCTTGTTCACGCGGGTGACGGTTTTCCAATACACGGGGGCGGGGCGCCCGTCCGCCTCGATGGTGGAGATGGCGAGCGCCTGGCTGTTGCGCATGGCGGGAATCCAGGAGCCGGCGATGGGGAAGGCGACGTTCAGGCCGATGGCGAGGATGAGCGAGGCCCAGGCGGCGGGCAGCGTGGCGCGGCGCCAGAAGAACATCACCATGATGAGCACGCCGAAGGGCACGTTGACGGTGATGACGAGCTGCACGATGGCCATCATGGCGCCGTCGGCGTTTTTGGTGGCCGCCGCGAGAAGGCCGCCGATGACGAGCACGGCGCAGATCGTGCAGCGCGCGACAAACACGCCGCGCGCCTCGCTGGCGTCGGGGCGGAAAATGCGGAAGATGTTTCGCGTAAAGAGCGCGGAGACGGCCATCGACTTCGCGGCGAGGTTGGACATGACGCCGGCGATGACGCCGGCGAGCATGAGGCCGATGAGGCCGGGGATGGGGCCGAGGAGCCGCTCGGAGAGCATGCCCCACGCGGTGTCGGCGTCGGCGAGCGCGTCCGGCCCGACGAAGAGCGCGGCGGCGATCAGGCCGGCGAAGGTCCACAGGATGATCATGAGGCGTTTGCCGTAGAGGCCGACGACGCCCATGCGCGCGGCGGTCTCGTTTTTCGCGGAGCCCATGATGTTCATGTTCGGGCTGAGCGCGTTCATCTGGATGAGGCCGGCGAGCGTGAGCGGGATGATGCCCCAGATGTTGAGGTCGCCGCCGAACAGGTCGAACATTCGCGCGGGCACTTTTTGCGCGAGCTGGCCCCAGCCGCCGATGGCGTAGAGGCCGGTCGGTATCAGCAGAATCGAGAACACGATGATCAGCGTGCCTTGCAGCGCCTCGGCGACCGCCGCCGCCTGCATGCCGCCGAGCACCATGTAGGCGCCGACGACCGCGATGAACAGCAGGTAGAAGCCCCATTTGTATTTGTAGGGGCGGAGCGCGGACACGTTGCTGTAGAGGTCGCCGCGGGCCTTCGCGTCGCGCAAATCCGCCAGCCGCTGCTGTTGCGCGGACGTGAGCGGGGCGGGGTGGCCGGCAAACGCCTCGCGGTCCTTGGCCATGTCATCCCTGATCCCGGCGATGCGGTCGCGTTCCGCGCCGGTGCGCGCCGCCTCGGGGATCGCCTCCAGGCGCGCAAGCTCGGCGGCGGCCAGCGACACGCGCTGCTGCGTCTCCAGGGCGCGCATTTCGCGGAAGCCCTCGACGGCCTTGCGCTCCTCCGGGGTCCACGCCGGCTCGGACTTGTTGACCAGCGAGGCGGTGATGGTGTAGGCCGTGAAGCTGCCGAAGCCGATGAGCAGCACCGCCACGCAGATCTGGAACATCGAGTAAAACACGCCCATGTTGCGGCTGTTGAAGCGGTCCACGAAAAGGTCGGCCATCGTGAGCAGGCGCACGCGGCGGAACCACACGTTCATGAACCAGTAGTAGGGGTTGATGAAGATCACCAGGAACGAATACCAGGAGTGCGCGGCGCCCTTGTCATAGACAAAGCTGGCGTTCGAGACCGCGCCCTGCGGCTCGGTGGCGTTGCCGAAGTTGAGGAACGCCTGGTAGAGTTTGCCGAGCTTGCGCCCCGCGAGGAAATAGCTCTCCTCGCCCTTGGAGGAGGCGGCGTTGGCGCGGCGTCCGATATATATGATGGCGAGAAAATACCCGAGCACGACGAGTATGTCCCAAATGGTGATTCCTTTGAACATGGTGGGTGGTTGATGGGTGGTGGGATTATGCAACCCGTCCGCGCGCCGGAAGGCGATGAAAACGGGAAGGCAGCGGGGGAAATCATGAAACAGACTTGCGGGGCACGGCGAACCGGCAATGCTCTGACAGTAAGAGTGTCACGGCAAAAGCATCCATTCGCCTCGGAAAACGTCATGTAAGCATCATCCATGTCCTCCTCCGCCCCCTCCCTCCGCGACCTGGCTCGCGCCCTCGGCCTGTCCCACACCACGGTGTCGGAAGCGCTGCGCAACAACCCCCGGGTGAAGCCCGAGACCCGCCTGCGCGTGCAGGAAGCCGCGCGGGCCGCCGGCTACCAGCACAACCCGCTGGCCGGCGCGCTCATGTCCGAGATGCGGCGCTCGCGCACGGGCACGTTTCGCGGCGTGATCGCGATCGTGGACCTGGACGGGCCGAAGAACCGCCCGCCGGCCTCGGCGCGGCACCATCGCGAACTCGTGAAGGGCGCCGACGCGCGGGCCGGGGAGCTGGGCTTCAAGACGGAGTATTTCTCGATGGGGGACGAGGGGCTGACGCCGATGCGGCTCGACACCATCCTGCAATCGCGCGGCATCCGCGGCGTGTTTCTCCTGCCGGTCAGCGACGACCCCGATTTTTCGCGGCTCGACTGGTCGCGCTACGCGGGGGTTTACACGGATTACGTGATCGAGCATCCCGCGCTGCACTCGGTCTGCGCGAACCATTTCCGCTCGATGTTCACCGCGCTCCAGCGGCTGCACATGCTGGGCTACCGCCGGCCCGGCCTTGTGCTCCAGGGGCACCACGACGAGCGGCTGATGCACCGCTGGGAGGCGTCGTTTCTTGCCTATCAAAAATACAGCGGCGAGGCCCCGAAGGCGCCGCCGCTCATCGTGCCGGACATCGAGCCGGCGAGTTTCACCGCCTGGTTCAGGGAGCATGATCCCGACGTGGTGCTCTGCCACCGGGCGGAGGTGATCGACTGGATGGCGCGCTGCGGGGCGAAGGTGCCGGCCACGCACGGGTTTTGCTGCCTGAACATCATGATGAACCCGCGGCCCTGCGCCGGCATCGACTTGCAGGCAAACCTGATCGGGGCGCGCGGCATCGAGCTTATCATCGCGCAGCTTTACCGCAACGAATACGGCGTGCCCGAGCACCCGTCCACGACGTCGATTCCGGGCGCGTGGCGGGACGGCCCGACCGTGCGCGACATGACGTGGCGGACAAAAAAGCACGCCCGCGCGGCACCCGCGCCGGCGCCCGCGAAACCGTGAGTGCGCGCGGGGCGGGCGGCGGCAGGGCTTGACGGGGCGGCGACTTCAGTCGCCGAAAGACGCGGAGTGTCGCGGACGGGCGACTTCAGTCGCCCGATCGGAATGCGGCGACGCCGCCGGCACCCTGTTCGTTGTGGCGACTAACCCGCATATTTCACACCAAAAACCGGGAGAGGCCAAAAAGGCGGCGGACTGGCGCGTGCGACCTTGCAGACCATCCGGCTCAAAGTGCTGAAACTGGCCGCGCGGGTGGAAACC
>JAITDF010000497.1 GCA_031282705.1 Opitutaceae bacterium
CGCGCGCCTGCACGATTCTTATTCTCAAATCCTGGCTGAGTGGTCTCATGGTTTTTCCTTCAACTCCACATCAAGGACCTTTTCTCTTTTTGTGTCTATATAAATCGAAAATGCTCTAACTGATGTTACGCGACCGACAGGATTTTGTAGGGCCTGACCTTGCGTCAGGTCGCGAATTACCTGTGCGGTCTCCCGTGCGGCTGCGGCCTGACGCAAGGTTGGGCCCTGCGCGCGACGTAACATCACTGTCTCATCGAAAATAGCGGCTTGCCAAAAATGTCCGGGCTTCCCTCGACTCTTGTCTCGCAGGCACAATTATCAAAAACAAAAACCGCTCCGTCCAAAACCATGAAAAACCAAAACCGCCGCCCGGATCTACCGATTTTTTTTGCCGCCTGCATCGCCGCATCCTCCGTGTCTTTATCCCACGGGGTTTGCGCTCAATCCGCCGATTTGCGCGAACGCTATGTTTCCGGCCTTGCCCTCATCAACGAGACGCAGGCCGCCACCACCCGCACCGGCGCCACGCTCAACCTCATCGAGGACGGCGCCAATGCGCAATCCGCGCGCGTCGCCTCGATGGAGACGCGCCTGCTCAACGCGCGCCAGACGATAAACAGCCTCGGGCAACTTGTTGAAAATCTCTCCACCACGACCGCGCGCCTGCTTGATGAAAAGGCGCGTGTCGAAAAACGTTTCACGACCCTTGAGCGCGCCCTAGCCGACGACCGTGCCATCCTTGGCAAGTCCACCGCCGCCATCAACGCACTGGTGGGTTCCGCCGAAAAATCCGGCTCGTCCGTCGAACGCGCCATTGCCGGGCAAGCCACGGCGACTCTCCAGCAGCACGCGGCGCGCCTGCGCCGCTCCGCCGGACAGCTTGAGCAAACCCGGCAGCGCATCGGGCTCGAGCGCACCCTGTTTGAAGGACTCCAGCCGCGCATCACCGCCACCGGTGATGACCTCAAAACCGTCTCCACCGAGCTTGAGGCCGCTTCCGCCCGCGTCACCAAACAACGCGATTCCATCACCGAACTCCACGCCGCGCTTGAGCGCGACCGGACCGGCCTCGCGAAGCGTTACGATGCTTTTGGCCTCGCCGTGGAATCCTTTCGCGTGACGCAAATCGACATGCTCCGCCGCTGGCTGCTCGACGGCCCTCCCGATGGAGAACTGCCCTCGCTCGGCATCGACGATGTGATCGAGTCGGGGCTTATGAGTTCCTCTCCGGGGCCGGTGCAGACCGATCAAACCGTCAACACCGCGTTATCCACAGGAGACTCGTTTATTGGTGGAGTGAGTGGAGGAAGTTTTGCAGGGAAAGGAAAGCAACAACTGCCATACGAACCCGCGCCGAACGCGGAAGCTGAACACGGCAGCCATATCTCCGCCGAGTTTACGCAGTTCAACCGTCGCGTCCGCTGGTGCCTCGGCATGCTTCAGCGCCTCCAGACCTTTTCCGATGAAAGCCTTTCCGAGGCGGCTGGGTGGATTGACTCCGCCGCCAACTGGCGCGCCCAACTTACCAACGCCACCCGCTCCATCGCCGACCAACGCGGCGCGCTCGCCGCCGTGCAAATGGAGCAGGACATGATCGCATCCACCATCGCGCTCATCAAGAAACAGGCGGACGACACCAATGCCGCCGTCGCCAACACTTCCAATTACATCGCCTCGCAAACCGCGAAGCTCGCTTCCATCACCGCCGACCTGAAACGCCTCTCGGCGGATTGAAACGCGAGGAGGGCTCGCGCATCGCTGCGGCGAAGCGCGGAAGCGCCCGGGTTCTTGGAGGGACGGCCTCCGTGCCATCCGTGCCGCGGTGGTTTCGCGAAAATGGGAGGCATGGGAGGCATGGCGTTCTTCAGGGTGCCATATCTCCCATAACTCCCATTTTCCGCCCCACCCCACCGCGGCACGGAGGCCAAGCCCCGAACGCCCCCGCGTAACATCAGTTTGTTAAACAAAAAAATGCGCGGAGAGCCAAGCAGGGGGCAAGCGGCGCGCTTGCTCGTTTGGAAAGCGACAATAAACGAAAAATGCCCCAAATGGCGGACTGTCGCGCTTCGCGCTTGAAAGCCGCACTCCAAAAATACCGCGACATGGCTTTCGCCAGCTTTTGCGACAGCATAAACAAACGCTCCAGGCTCCGGGATTCCGCAAACGGATGCGCGCGATTTTGCATGGTCGCCGAAAACAAGGTCCCCGCGCCGCGGGGGAGCCGGCTCAACGCCACGCCAGCACGAAGCGGTCGCGCCCGGCCAGGTCCTTGCGCGACTCGCACCGCGCGAAACCCGCCGCCGCGCACCGCGCGAGCAGGGCGGGATGCTGCGCGATGCCGGTCTCCAGGGCCAGCAACCCGCCCTCGCGCAAAAACTCCGGCGCGCCCGCGATGATTTTGGCGAGGTCGGCCCGGCCTTCGTCCGCCGATGCAAGCGCCGCGCGCGGCTCGAATTCGCGCACCTCCGGCGCGGACTCCGCCACCTCGGCGGCGCTCAGGTAGGGCGGGTTGGCCACGATCACATCGAAGCCGCCGGGCGTCTCGACCGGGCCGTCGCGCAATGCGGAAAACCAGTCCGAGCGCGCGAACCGCACCCGCGCATCGAGCCCGCAGAGGACGGCGTTTTCGCGGGCGAGCGCGAGCGCCTCGGCGCTGACATCGAGCGCGGTGACCCGTGCCCCCGGGAAAACCGTTGCCAGCCCGAGCGCGAGCGCGCCGCTGCCGGTGCCGAGATCGAGGATCGCGAGGGGCTTTTCCGAAATCGAAAGGCTTTTCGATTCCGGGCCGCCGACTTCGCCGCCGCCGGTGCCGTCCACGCCCGCGTTTTGCGCGGCGGCTCCATCGGCGGCGACGGTGGAGACGCGGCCGGCGGTGGCGGCGGATTGGGGAGCGCCCGCGTCTCGCGGGCTGACGGACGGCGTCCCGCCGCCCGCCGTCTGGCGAGGGGCGTGACGCCCCTCGTCCGCACCCGGGACGGGTGCGCCACCCGGAAGGAGGCCGGCGGCGGCGGTTTCGGCGGCGGTGGCGGCAGCGGCGGCGGCGTTTTCCTTGGGATTTGAAACCCGGGATTCCGCGCCGAGGGCGCCGGGGATGATTTCCAGCAAAAGCTCCGTCTCGGCGCGCGGGATGAGCGCGCGGCGGTCGATTTTCAGGCGCAGCCCGCCCCACTCCACCTCGCCGGTCACGTATTGGAGCGGCTCGCGTTGCGCGCGCCGCCGGACGAGCGGACGCAGCCTGTCGAGTTCCGCCCCGGTGAGCAGCCGCTCAAACTGGAGGTAAAGCTGCATGCGCTTGAGGCCGAGCGAATGGCCGATGAGCAGCTCGGCGTTGAGGCGCGCGTTGTCGATGCCCTTCGCCGCGAAAAAGCCGGTGGTGATTTTCAGAATTTCGAGAACCGAGAGCATGGCCGGATTGCCCGACTTCAATCGCCGCAAATGCGCGCCGGAGCAAAGCAAAAGTTGGCGGCACCCCCGCGCCCCGGCCCTTATCGTTCTCGTTCCTCATTCTCGTTCTCTTTCTTCTTTCCTCTTTCTCTTTCCTCTTTCTCGTTCCTCTTTCTCGTTCTCTCCCCCCTCCCCGGCACCTCGCCCATGCCTGACGAAAGAAGAAAGAGAAAGAGGAAAGAGAACGAGAATGAGGAACTGATGTTACGCGGCGGCCAGTTTTGGCAGGGCGGTCTCGCCGAGACCGCCGCGAGCACCACGAGGCAAACGACGGCGG
>JAITDF010000504.1 GCA_031282705.1 Opitutaceae bacterium
TATTCTCGACCGGCGGCCTGGCACCGCGCTCCGCCGCGAAAATCATCACCCCGCGCGACGGCATCCGCCCGAGCGACCACGACCCCGTCGAGGCCGTGCTCGAATGGAAATAAAAAATCCCGCCCCCCTTCCCATGCTCAAACGCCTGCTCGCCTTCTACCGCGCCAGCCCGCCCGCCGCCGACCGCCGACCGCCCGGCGACGACACCGATGCCTTCTACAAACGCATGCGCTGGCAGGTGTTTTTCGCCGGCACCGTCGGTTACAGCTTGTTTTACGTCTGCCGCACCACGCTCAACGTGATCAAAAAGCCCCTGCTCGACGAGGGGCTCCTCGACGCGCGGCAGCTCGGCATGGTCGGCTCCGCGCTGCTCTTCGCCTACGCCATCGGCAAATGCGTCAACGGCTTCCTCGCCGACCATTCCAACATCAAGCGTTTCATGGCCACCGGCCTGGCGCTCTCGGCGTTCGCCAACCTCGTCATGGGCGTCATGGGCCTCGCCGCCGGGCAGATTTCAAGCGCGGCCTTGGCTTTGATCTTCGCGGTCATGTGGGGCGTCAGCGGCTGGGGACAGTCCGTCGGCTCGCCGATCGCGGTCATCGGCCTGACACGCTGGTATCCCTTGAAACAGCGCGGCACCTACTACGGCTTTTTCAGCCTCAGCCACAACTTGGGCGAGTTCCTGTCGTTCCTGTTCGTCGGCCTCGTGGTCGGCGCCGCCGGCTGGCGGTGGGGCTTCTGGAGCGCGGTGCTCGCCGGCGTGGCGGGCGTGGCCGTCATCTTGATTTTCCTGCACGACACGCCGGAAAGCCGCGGCCTGCCGCCCGTGGAGGTGCTCGCGGGCGAGACCGCCAGGCCCGCGCCGCCGGGCGAAAGCACCCGCTCGCTCCAGCTCCTCGCGCTGCGCACGCCGGGCGTGTGGATACTCGCCGCCGCCAGCGCCTTCATGTATATGAGCCGCTACGCCGTGAACAGCTGGGGCGTGATGTTCTTGCAGGAAGCCAAAGGCTACGCGCTCGACGACGCCGCCAAGGTCATTTCCATCAACGCCCTGTTCGGCATCATAGGCACCGTGCTCTCGGGCTGGTTCTCGGACCGGTTTTTCAAGGGCGACCGCCACGCGCCCGCCCTGATCTTCGGCGTGTGCAACGCCGCCTCGCTCGCGCTGTTTTTATACGGCGGCGACGGCTGGCTGGTTAACATAACCAGCATGATTCTGTTCGGCATCTCCATCGGCGTGCTCATCTGCTTCCTCGGCGGCCTCATGGCCGTGGACATCGTGCCGCGCAAGGCCACCGGCGCCGCGATGGGCATCGTCGGCCTCGCCAGCTATGTCGCCGCCGGCATGCAGGACATCGTCAGCGGCTGGTTGATCGACGCCCGCGCGACCGTGGTCAACGGCGTCAAGGTCCACGATTTCCACCACGCCACGATCTTCTGGGTCGCCGCCTCGGTCATCTCCTTTCTCCTGCCCCTCCTCGGCAGCAAACCCAAGGCCGCCCCGCCCGGCGCCGGAAAAAATCCCCCTCAACCATGACGACACTTCATCGCATGGGAAAAACGCTCCCCCTCCTCGCGCTGCTGCTGGCGGCGCTCCCCGCCGCCCGGGCGGCGGAAAACGACGCTGCTCAAACCCTGGATCGGCTCTGGAAAACCTCCCCGTTTGTATTGAACGGCGAAAGGGCCGGACTCCTGAAAACGATCCAAGGGTATTCCGAAAAACTGCCCCATGAGTCTTTCAAGGAATATCTGGCCGCCGGGGGGCAGGCCGCCGCCGGCATGGAGCAGGGCAGCCCCATCCTGTATTGCTACCGGCGCGCCTTTGACCGCGTCGTGGACGAGGTCGGGGGCACGACGGCCGGGCGCGGCACCGCGGTTGTCTGGCTGCTTTACAACATGGGCATCGTCGTGAAGACGCCCTCCGGCTGCTTCGGCGTGGACATCAACCACCGGCTGGCGGAAAAACTCGAGCCCCTGCTGGATTTTCTTTGCGTGACGCATAATCACGGAGACCACAAAAGCGTGGAGCTGATGGATGCGATGCGCGCCCGCGGCAAGCCGGTGCTGTCCAATTTTTATCAGAAGGATGACAAACATTTCTCGAAGGAGCCGGCGGATTATACAATCGGAGCCTTTTCCATCCGCACGGCCATTGCCGACCACAATGAAAAGCTGCCGCGCTTCATCACGATGTTCCGGGTGGATTGCGGCGCGGACTCGGGCGGTTTTTCCCTTTTGCATTGCGGCGACTCCAACTTCATCCCGTCGCAGTTCGGACCCGTGCAGGGGCCCGTGGCCCTGCTCGTCCTCCGCTACGGCGCACCGGAGGAAAACCGGGTTTTGGACGCGGCTCCGGGCGGCGGCGGAGTCCGCCCCGTTTGCGCGATGCTGTCGCACGTCATTGAGCTGCGGCACGACATCCACAAATCCCCCCGCCGCCGGACGCTCGATTACGCGATGGACAACACTTCAAAGATGCACTGCCCGCAAACCATCCTGCCGTTCTGGGGCGAAAAATTGATCTGGAGGAATGGCAGGTTGCAATAAGGGGGCCCGCCGGGTCCGCCGCGCATTGCGATCGCAAAAAACGCGCCGGGATTCACTGCGATACCATTTTGCCGGGGGTTGGGCGCCCCTCGTTTGTCCCGCCGCCGCCCCATTCCCACCGGCGGGTGATGGAGTCGCCGGGAAAGATGATGACGAAGCCGCCCTTTCGGGCGCGTTTTTTGGGGCAGTGCGGCGGCACCGGGCTTCATCTGCCGC
>JAITDF010000535.1 GCA_031282705.1 Opitutaceae bacterium
ACGGCTCGTGGCGAGCGCATGAGCGAGGGCGGGTGGCGAGCGCATGAGCGAGGGCGGGTGGCGCGCGCATGAGCGAGGGCGGGTGGCGAGCGCCTGGTCGAGGGCGGGTGGCGAGCGCCTGTGCGCGGGCGGGTGGCGAGCGCATGGTCGCGGGCGGGTGGCGAGCGCATGAGCGAGGGCGGGTGGCGAGCGCATGACCCGGGGCGGGTGGCGAGCGCATGAGCGAGGGCGGGTGGCGAGCGCATGAGCGAGGGCGCGTGGCGGTGTGCGGGCGGTAAAATGGGGCGGCGGCGGGGGGCGGGGAATGCCGGGAATACTTGACAGTCAAGCGGGGGGCGGGCAGGGTGGCGCGGTGCGGACGGCCCGGAGGCCGTCCCTCCCCCCAAAAAACTATGAAGACCAGGCGCGTGAGCATGGCGGCGGTGGCGGCGGCGGCGGGTGTTTCCAAGAACACCGTGTCGCTGGCGTTGCGCGGCGACCCGCAGATCCCGGCGGCGACGCGGGCGCGCATCGAGGCGGCGGCGGGGGCGCTGGGCTACACGCGCAACCCGGTGGTGGCGGAGTTGATGGGCGAGCTTTCGCGGTCGCGCACGGCGGGGTTCCGGCGCACGCTGGCGCTCGTCAATGCCAACGAGGATGAGCGGGCGTTTGAGCGGCATCCGACGATTCCGCATTACGTGGCGGGGTGCCGCGAGCGGGGCGCGGCGCTGGGTTACACGTTCGATGTGTTCTGGCTGCACGACCCGGAGCTGGACGGGGCGCGGTTGCGGCGGATTTTGCAGGCGCGGGGCATCCGGGGGATCATCGTGACGGGGTTGATGCGGGGGAATGTGCTGCCGGAGCGGTTCGCGGGGTTGTGGCCGGGGTTTCCGTGCGTGGTGACGGGGGTGCGCACGCGGGGGCCGACGCTGCCGTTTTGCTGCGTGGATCATCATGAGCTGGTGGTCGAGGCGGTGGAGCGGGTGCTGCGGCTGGGCTACCGGAGGCCGGCGTTGGTGGTGGACGGGGTGATCGACCGGCTGGTGGACCGGCGTTTCAGCGCGGGGATGTGGGTGGGGCAGCAGGCGCTGCCGGCGGCGCGGCGGGTGGCGGGGTTTTACGAGGTGCAGGCGGCGCGGGAGCGGCCGGGGTTGTTTGAAAACTGGTTCCGGCGGGCGCGGCCCGATGCGATTCTCACGCTTAACCGGCGGGTGCGCGAATGGCTGGGGCGGCTGGGGGTGGAGGCGCCGCGCGACATCGGGCTGGTGCAGCTGGAGCGGCGGCGGGGGACGATGAACTGGGCGGGCATGGACCAGCACAACGATATCGCGGGCGCGGCGGCGGTGGACTTGCTGGCGGGGATGTTGCAGGGGCACGAGGGTGGCGTGCCGGCGTTTCCGCGCGCGACGCTCATCGGGGGTTCGTGGTGCGATGGGGCGACGGTGCGGGTGCAGGGGCAGGGCGGTGGCGAGTAGCGGGCAGCGAGTGGCGAGCAGGAAGCAGGAAGCAGTCCGCTTTGTCGCTGATGTCACGCGGGAGCGTTCGAGGCCTGGCCTCCATGCCGCGGTGGTTTCGGAAAATGGGAGAAATAGGAGATATGGGAGGTCTGGGAGAGATGGGAGAAATGGGAGGTATGGGAGGCATGGCACCCTGAAGAACGCCATGCCTCCCATAACTCCCATAACTCCCATATCTCCCATTTTCGCGAAACCACCGCGGCACGCGCACTCCGCGAATGCGCGCCCCGGCGCAGACAAGCCTTGCGCCGCGCGCCGGACGGGGCCAGATAACACGGGTCATTTTCCCGTTTTCCTCACATGAGTTCCTCCCGTTTCTCCGCCTCCCGTTCCGCCTCCCGTCGCTCCTCCGCCTGCCGGGTTCCGTGTTCCAGGTTGCTTTCCGCCGTCTGCGTGGCCGCCGGTGTTTTTATGGGCGGCTGCGCCAACCAGCCCGACTATGTGCCGGAAAACACGCCCGAGCAGCAGGCCGAGCGCCCGACGATGCAGGGGCAGGAGGCGTTTTTCGACGGCAAGCTGCTCGTCGAGGCGAACCTCGGGCGCGGCTTCCGCCTCCGGCAGGTGCGCAAGCGCGATTTCCAGAGCCGCGCCGGGCTCGGCGACGGTTTCACCGACGTGTATCTGCTGGAGGAGCCGGAGCCCGAGGAGCAGGTTTACATCCCGCGCATGGCCAACAGCACGCTGCCGCCCGTCGCGCTGCGCCTGCGCGTGACCAACGGCACCGACGCGCCCGCGGACGTGGAGTTCCTGCATTGCGATTCCTCGCTCGGCAACTTTGCCGTGCGCCCCGAACGCCTCACCATCGCGCCCGGCGAATCCGGCATGCCCGATCTCATGACCTCGCTTCTCGGCGTGATGAGCAACGAAATCCAGCTCAAGGTCGGCCTGCGCTTCGCCGGAAAATCCGAGTCGAAAATCGTGACGCTGAAAGTCCTGCCCGGCCAAAGCATGGACGAGGCGCGCCCGTCCGCCGACGGCCCCCGCGGCCCCCGCGGGCAGCGCGGCCCGCGCCCGCGCCGCGACTGAGCGCGCGGGCGGCGCGCCGGCGCCGCCATCCCAAGGCGCGCCGGCGCCGGTTTTCTGGAGTGCGGCGATTCATCGCCGCTTTTGACGGGGCAATGGCAGGCTGTCGCGCTTCGCGCTCGAAACATTGCCCCGCCCCGTTCGCGTCCTGCGTCACGGGTCCCGCGTCCCCTCCGGCGGCGAAATAAATTGGCGGACTGCCGGGCCTCGCCCTCGAAACACCGTCAATCAAAAGCGGTGACAAGTCACCGCACTCCAAAAAAAAACGCCGCCGGCACCGCGGCAGGGCGCGCGTCACCGGCCGCGCCGCGCGCCGGGCGGGAATTTGCGCAGATACTTCAGCGCCACCGCGAAGTCCTCCGGCAGGGGCGCGCGGAGGGTCACGGGCTCGCGGGTCAGCGGATGCCGGACCGTCAGCTCGCCCGCGTGCAGCGCGAGGCGCGCGATGAGCGGCCTCTCGTCCGCCCGGCCCTTGTATCCACGTTTCAATGACGAGAGCAGCAGGCGCTCCGCCGGGTCGCCGTAGAACGGGTCGTTGAGCACGGGCGCGCCCGCCGCGGCCAGGTGCACGCGGATCTGGTGCGGGCGGGCGGTGAGCGGGCGGCACTCGAAAAGCGTGTATCGGCCAAAACCCTCCAGCGCGCGAAACTCCGTCACCGCCGGCCTGCCGCCGCGCTTGCGAAACACGCGCATGCGCCCGGCGCCCGACTCGTCCGGGCCGAGCGCAAGCCCGACCGCGAACGCCTCCGGCAGCGCGCCCGCCGGCGTGCGCGCGACCGCGGGCGCGGCGGGTTTCATCGCGCGCTCCGGCGGCGGCGTGACGCAGAGCGCGAGGTATTTTTTCCCCGCGGTTCCCGCCTGGAACTGCCCGCTCAGGAAATCCAGCGCGGCCTTGTTTTTGGCGCAAAGCACCACGCCGCTCGCGCCGGCGTCGAGACGGTGGACATTGGCCGTGCCGCGGCCCATTTTTTCGTGGACCAGCCCCATGAGGTTTTCGCGTGTCCCGTCCCGGCGGTCGGGCGCGACGGGCAGGCCGCCCGGCTTGTCGAACGCGATCATGGAGTCGTCTTCAAAAATGACTGGAGGCAGGACCACGCCGCAGAAAAACCCGGCGGGGCGCGCGCGGAAAGCCGAAAAACAAACCCGGCGGAATGATTCCCCAAGCCGGCATCCGCCCGGCCCGCCCCCTCCTGCCGGTCAAAACCGCCCGCCCCGTCCGTTTTCGGCCACGAGCCTTTCCGCAACAACTGATGGGAACCTCCAAAAAATTCAGTCTTTAACCGCGAAAAGACACGAAAGGCCGCGAAATTCCCAACAATGTTTTCTTAACTGATGTTACGCGGCGGCGCACGTGCCCTTGGAAGGACGGCCTCCGTGCCGTCCGTGCCGCAGTGGTTTCGCGAAAATGGGAGATATGGGAGAAATGGGAGTTATGGCACCCTGAAGAACGCCATGCCTCCCATGACTCCCATAACTCCCATATCTCCCATATCTCCCATTTCTCCCATTTTTCCGAACCACCGCGACACGGAGGCCAAGCCCCAAACGCTCCCGCGTAACATCAGTTCTTAACTGATGTTACGCAGCTGATGTTACGCGGCGGCCAGTCTTTTGGCAGATTTTTGGTAGGGCGGTCTCGCCGAGACCGCCGGCGTTTGCCTCGTGGTGCTCGCGGCGGTCTCGGCGTGTATTGTCCCGCTATGAGGGTAACACATGTCCCGCTAAGGGGGTGACACTTTTGCAGTGTCCCAGGGCATGGGCCGGGAGCCTA
>JAITDF010000563.1 GCA_031282705.1 Opitutaceae bacterium
GTCGTACCGCAGACTTCCAAGTCTGCTTCGAAGCTCATGCCTGATTGCGGGTTCGCGGCCAAGCGTGAGTTTTTAAGCAGGTTTGGAAACCTGCGGTACGACGGAAATGCGTAACATCACTGACATTACGCGGAAGAAGCCGGTCTGGTTCCGGGCGAAGCGACAGCCCGCCAACCTGCGCTGCGTCACGCTGCCGCGCCGCCAGCCAGTCGTAACGCCTGCTGACGCAACGCAGACTTCCAAGTCTGCTTGGGAAGCCCCCGATTGCTTGCGGCTCGTTTCCGGGGCCGGGCCGGGTTGCAGGTCTTCTGCCCGAAGCCGGTTTGGAAACCTTATGGGAACCTCTAAAAATTCATTTTGAACAGAAGGAAACAAAGGAAACGAAGATAAAAAACAAAAAACCTGATTTAACAGCCGGCTTGAACTTGTTTGCTAAAAACAGGTTGAGATAAACAACGGCAAGCGCTCCTCTGTTGTCCTTCGTTCTCTTTGCTGCCTTCTGTTCAATTTTTAGGGGGGGTCCCTTAAGCCATTTTCCAATGGAAAACAGACTTTGACAGGCAGGGTGATTTCGCCGAGGCTGCCGGGCTGCCGCGATGGCCTTAGGTCTTTCTGTTAAACTTCCAAGTGAGGGTTGACATCGCGGGGAGAGGCGGGCTGTGTTGTCCGCTTTCAAAATGAACTTCCTCATCGGCATCGGCACTTTCATTCTTGTCATCATCTCCCTGTTCCTCGTCCTCATCATCCTCATGCAGAAGGCGAAGACAGACGGGGGCATGGGCGCGACCCTCGGGGGCGGCGCGGCCGAGGCGGCTTTCGGCGCGGAGACGGGCAATGTGCTCACTAGCGCCACGCGCACCACCGCGATCATCTTCTTCGTGCTGGCTTTCCTCCTTTACCTCGGGCATATTTACACGCACAGCCACCAGCGCGCGGCTTCCGCCTTGCCCGATATTCCGGTGCCGGCGGCGGCGGATGCCGCAGCGGGCGCGGCGGGCGGCGTGGGCGGCGGCGCGGTGTCCGACTCGGTCACGGTGCCTGGCGTGGTCACGGCACCCGCGGCTGTTGCGGTGCCCGCGCCTGCGGACACCGACGCGACTCCCGCGCCCGCTCCCGCCGCAAACGAGGCGGCGCCCGCGCCGGTCACGGCACCCGCGCCCGCGTCGTAAATCTCCGCGACCCGCGGCAGTTTTTCTCCGGGTGATGATCCCGACTCATTTTATCAGGCAGGCGGCGCGAATCGCCTGCCTTGTTTTTTTCCCGGGCGCGGCGCTGCTCCTCCCGCCGGTCCCGCTCGCGGCGCAGTCGAAACACTACCGTCCGCATCCCGATTATGTGCAACTCACGCCGCCCGACCAGGCGAGGGGGCGCGAGATTCTGGAGGATTTCCGGCAGCGCGGCATCGAGAAGGATTACTATCTCGAATTCGACTTGCGCGTGATGCCGCGGCGCGGCGCCGAAAAACGCATCCCCGGTCGCGCCTGGGGCGGGCGCAACGCGGACGGGCCGGTCACGCGCATCGAGCTCCTGCCTTCGCCGGATGGCGCGGCGCGGACGGCGCGGCGTCTGCTGGTGCAAAACGGGCCGGTCAGCGCGATTTGGAGCTGGCAGGGCGAGGCCGTGGGTGGCGGCGGCGGCAGAGACAGCGGCGGCGGCGGGGAGAATGGCGGGGGCGGGACGGGCAGCGTGGGCGGCGGAAGCGGCGGCGCGGGCGCGGGCGGTGAGGGAGGAGACAGTGGCGGCGGCGGCAGCAGCAGCGGCGGCGGGACGACGGGCGTGGCGGCGCGGCTGGATGCGGCGGCCATGTTTGCGCCGCTCGGCGGCACGGAGTTGACGCCGTTTGACCTGCAAATGCCGTTTTTTTTCTGGGATGATTTTGTTTACGAGGGTGTCACGCGGCAGGGCGACCGGCCGATGCAGACGTTTTTGATGTATCCGCCCGAGTCCGTCGTCGCGCAACACCCGGCGGTCACCGGCGTGCGCATGTTTGTCGATTCCGCCTATCATGCGATGATGCGCTTTCAGGTCATCGGCGTGGAGGGACGCATCCTGAAGACCATGCAGCTCGGCTCGTTCAAGAAGGTGGACGGCCAGTGGCTGATGAAGGAAATCGATTTCCGCAACGAGGCGACCCGTGACAAGACGCGTTTCGACCTCACCGCCGCCGCCGCCGGCCTCGACCTGCCGCCCGGGATTTTCCGGCCCGAAACGCTGTCGCGGCCCGCCGAGGCACCCGTGCGCGGGCGGGTGACGCGGATGTGAGTGACGCGGATGTGAGGAGGTGGATGAGAGGAGTGAAGGGGGAATGCGTCCCCCCACCTTGCCCCGCACTCCGCACTGCCCTGCGACGCACGGCCGCCTGGCTGCGGAGATATTTTCTGATAATGGGAGATATGGGAGATATGGGACGAGAAAGAGAACGAGAACGAGAACGAGTAAGAGAAAGAGTAAGAGCATGAGAAGGATTGGGCGGGGAACGGGAGGGCAGGCGGGCGAGCGGGGGAACGATTACGATTCACAAAACCCGCTGAATCCGCGAACCTCCCCGGCTCAC
>JAITDF010000626.1 GCA_031282705.1 Opitutaceae bacterium
TTATTAAACCGCAGATGAACTTATTGAACCGCATATGAACACGGATAAAAACGGATAACAACTTCCGAAACGACGGTTTGGATCCGTGTTTATCTGCGTTCATCCGCGGTTTAATTTCATGGTTCGATAAAACATCACTCCGCCGGGGATGCACAATCCTCCCCTGTCGGTTTCCTTTGGGCACCACCCGATGCGGCTTTGCCCGGGCCGGCGGCGGCGGCGGTCTTCCGGTTTCCCGCCGGTTCTGAACGGGCGCAAGGGGCAATGGCAAAAGATGGCAGGGCAATTTATTGGCCCGCCACGAAGGGGCTGACGCCTTATCCCGCCTCCGTGCGCGCGGGCGCTAGCGGAGGTCGTAACGCAAAAGCGGGGCGCGCGGTTTTTCCTCGGTGACAAAGATGGCGCGGGAGTCGCGGGAAAAACAGGCGGCTTCGGCCTGGCCGAGGTTGTGCGGCGGCAGGATGACGGGTTCGCGGGCCAGCGCGGCGGACCAGCTTTCGCCGGCACGGCGCGGGAAAAGGAGCGTGTCGCCGTAGGTGAGCACGACCGCAGCGCTGCCGTCGGCGGCAAAATCCATCGCCGTGGGCTGCCCGCGGTATCGTCCGGCCGGAATCGGGAAAAGACGCTGCTTCGAGTCGGGCTGGGGAAGGTGCGCGACGGCACCGTGAAAAACAACGACAGGGGCCGCGCCGGCGGCGGAAGCGCCGTTGACGGGGACTCCGGCGGCGGGAGTGCCGGCGAGGGTGCCGTCGGCAGCAGCGCCGGCGCCGGCGGCTGGGCTGCCGCCGCTGCCGCTGCCGCCGGCGCCGCTGCTACCGCTGCCGCTGCCGGTGCCGCCGGCGGGGCGGAGCGGGAGCGAGGCGAGGCGGTTGGGGTTTTCTCGTTTTATGAGGAGCCATGCCCGGCCTTCGCGGGCGTCAACGGCCACGGATTCGCAGTCGTGCGGGCCGTCGGGATAGCGCACGGGAATGCTCCAGGCGACGGCGGCGGTGAGTTCGCGCGCGGGGGAGAGCGCGGCGGGATCGGGCTCGGCGATGACATGCAGGGCGCAATCGCGGCGGACTGTGCCGTTGTCGCCGGTGTCGGCGATGAGCAGCCAGGCGCGTCCGTCGAGTTCGAAGGAGGCGATGTCCTCCCAGTCGATGTTGCGGACGCCGGCGACGCGCACCGAGCCGAGGAACCGTCCGTCGGTGGCGATGGCGTAGAGCACGGGTTCGCCGTCGCTGTCGTTGTGCGTCCACAGGAGGCTGTCGGCGCGGCGCGAGGGGGCGAGACCGCTGGCTTCGTTGATGACGGGATGGGCGATCACGCCGGCCTGGACGAGCGTCGCCGGCGGTCGGGAGCAGGCCGGAAGGAGGGCGAGGAGAAACGCGGAGATGAGGAGGGCGCCTCGTCTTGTATTAAAATGTGCGCGTGCCGGCATGGTCGGAGGGTTTTTTAAGGGAGGTTTTAAAAACATTGGAATCGGGTGGATGGTGGATGGTCGGAAATTATACCAATTTCAAAGGGGATTCCAACTTCAGTCAGGGACGGCTCGCCGAGCCATGTGCGTTGCGATGGTTTTGGGAAAATGGGAGGCATGGGAGACAAAGTAGGGCAAGCGTCCCGCTTGCCTGACGGCGCGCACAGCGCGCCGCCCCCGAAGCGCGCCGCCCCCGAAGCGGCGGGAGCATCCTGCTCCCGTCAGGCAAGCGGGACGCTTGCCCTACGCTCCAGTTCGGGGGCTTGCTCTCCGTGCCATCCATGCCGCGGTGGTTTTGGGAAAATAGGAGATATGGGAGGCATGGGAGAAATGGGAGAGATGGGAAAATGGGAGAGATGGGAGGCATGACGTTTCGTCGCCCGGCCTTGGTTTGACCTCGCCGGGTTTCGTCCTTTCATCCGATTCGTGATCCACCAACCCATGCCAGCAAAGACAAGCGTCCCGGACACGACAACGCCCGCCGCCACCACCGCTGCCGCCGCCACCGGGTCCGCCGCCACCGGGCCTGCCGTCGCCGGGCCTGCCGCCGAGGCTGCGCTTTGCGGCGTGTGGATCGACGACGAGGGGCGCGCGCATCTCGCGTTCGCGCGCGACGACGGGGGGCGCGAGGTGCGGGTGGAGGAGGGTTTCCGTCCGTTCGCGTGGCTCACCACACCCGCCGCCGGCACGTCAGCCGCCGCCGCGGGCGCGTCAGCCGGCACCGGCGAGGGCGCCGCCGGCGAGGGCGTCGCCGGCGAGGGCGGTGTCGGCGAGGGTGACGCCGGCATGGGCGCGCGCCGCATGGGCGCGGGCCGTGCGGGCACGGGCGGCGCGGCGGAAGGCGTGGAAATCGAGAGCTTGAGGGGCGGCGGGGTGTTCACGCGGCTCGCCCATGCGGCGGGGCGCGGGGTTTACGAGGATTTTCTGGCGGCGGCGAAAAAGGCGTCCGCCGGCGCGGATGTGCTGCGTCCGCTGGAGAACCAGTTTTTGCTGCAACGGCGGTGGCGGTTGTTTGGCGACATGGCGTTTCACCAGTTGCGCCGCTGCCAGCTCGACATCGAGACGGCGTCCCCGGCGGAGGGCGGGTTCAGCGACGCGGCGCGGCCCGGCGACCGGGTGCTGGCCATCGGGCTGCAATTCAGCGGCGGCGCGGCGCCGGGCGCGGGGGCGCCGGACGCGGCAGCGGGCGCGGGCGCGGCGGAGGCAGGCGCGAGAGTGGCTGCAAGCGCGGCGGAGGCAGCAGGCGCAGGCGCAGCGTCGGGCGTGACGGCGGGCGCGGGGACGGGCGCGGGCGTAACGCCGGGCGGTGCGCCCGGCACGGCGCCGGGCGCGGTGCGGCGGCGCATGCTCGTGCTGGAGGCGATGACGGACGAGGCGGAGCGGGCGCTGCTGGAGCGGCTGAACGACGCGTTGCGCGAGGAGGACCCGGACGTGATCGAGGGGCACAACATTTTCAAGTTCGACCTCGACTATCTGCGGCAGCGCGCGCGGCGGCTGAAGGTGCCGTGCGCGTGGGGGCGTTTCGGGCAGCCGGCGTCGTTTCGCAACAGCCGCCTGAAGGTCGCCGAGCGCTGGGTGGATTTCCCGCGCTGCGACCTGCCGGGGCGCGCGGTGATCGACACGTATCTGCTGGTGCAGTTGCACGACATCACGGCGCGCGAGCTTACGGGCTACGGGCTCAAGGAGGCGGCGGTTTATTTCGGCGTGACCGACGAGGACGCGGCGGAGCACGGCGGGCGCACTTACCTGGCGGGCGACAAAATCCACGCGGCCTACGCGCACGACCGCGCGGCGTTCCTCGCCTATCTGGCGGACGATTTGCGCGAGACGAAGGGGGTGGCGGATTTGCTGCTGCCGACGTATTTCGAGCAGGCGCGGGCGTTTCCGGTTTTGTTGCAGGACGCGACGCTGCGCGGCACCACGGTGAAGATCGACCTGCTGTTCCTGGAGGAATATTACCATGCGCGGCAGGCCTGCCCCGCGCCGGTGGAGGTGGCGGCGTTCGCGGGCGGCTACACGCGCAGTTTCAAGGAGGGGGTGTTCCGGCACGTGCTGCATTTCGACGTGGCGTCGCTTTACCCGAGCCTGCTGCTGCTCATCGGGCGCAATCCCGCCGGCGACACGCTCGGCGTGTTCATCCCGTTGCTGCGGCGGTTGCGCGACTACCGCCTGAAATACAAGCAGCTCGCGCGCACCGCCGCGACCGGGGAGCTGCGCGCGGAGTATCAGGCGCGGCAGGCGGCGTTCAAGATACTCATCAACTCGTTTTACGGCTACCTGGGTTTCGCCGGCGCGCGCTTCGGCGACGGGGCGCTGGCGGCGGAGGTCACGCGGCGGGGGCGCGATTTGTTGCAGGCGCTCATCGACGCGTTCGCGGCGCGCGGGTGCGTGATTCTGGAGGCCGACACCGACGGGATTTACCTGGCGTCGGAGCGGCATTTCGGGAATCCGGGGGCGTTGTTGCGCGAGGTGGCGGGGGTGCTGCCGGAGGGCATCGAGCTGGAGCACGACGGGAGCTACGACGCGATGTTTTGCTACAAGTCGAAAAACTACGCGCTGCGCGACGGCAAACGGATCATCATCCGCGGCTCGGCGCTGCGTTCGCGGGGCATCGAGCCGTTTTTGAAAAAACTCAACGACCGGCTGATTCGTTTCCTGCTGGGGGCGGAGGGGGAGTCGCCGGTGGAGCTGGCGCGGCGGTTGCAGCGCGGCCTGGCGGAGCGTTCGCTGCCGGTGGCGGAGCTGGCGAAGTCGGAGGTGCTCGGGCAAAACCCGGAGGCTTACGAGCGGTTTGTCGCGGGCGGGGGCAAGCCGCGTCGGGCGGCGGCGGAGGCGGCGTTGCAGGCGAGCCCGCGTCCGCGCATGGGCGAGCGGGTGAGCTACTATATCACCGCGCGGGAAGGGGGCCGGGGCAACGACTGGCAGCGGGCGCGTCCGGTGGCGTTGTTTGACGCGGACACGGCGCCGTATGATCCGGGGTATTACGCGAAGAAGCTCGCGGACTGGGTGGAGCGCTACGGTGCGTTTCTCGGGGTGGACAAGCTGCCGCCGGTGGATTTCGGCCCGCCGCCCAAGGCGCCGGGTGGCGGAGGGCAGGGGGAGCTGTGGTGAGCGGCGATGGGACGCGGAAGCGTCCGCGTCTCTTTCTCGTGCGCGTTCCTCGTTCTCGTTCACGTTCTCTTTCCTCTTTCTCTTTCGTCAGGTGCGAGACGGGGATGGGAGAAATGGGAGGGAGGAGTGAGGAAAGAGAACGAGAACGAGGAACGCGCACGGCACGCCTGCGCGCTTGACACGCCTGCGCACGGCACGCCTACTCCATGCGTCTGCCTGCCTTCCGGTTTTTGAGTCCGCTGTTTCAGTCCCCCGCGCCATCCCGCGCACACCTCCGCCATCCCGCGCCCGCCCGCGCCATCCCGCGCCCGCCGCCGCCCTCTTCTCATGACACACTCCATCTTCGCCTTCATCCTCGCCGACTGGTGGAATTCGCTGCCGCTCGCCTGCCGGATTTTTTACGGCATCGCCGTTGTCGCGGCGCTGTTCGTCACCCTGCTCACCGTGCTCTCGATGACGGGCATCGGGGACGACGTGGAACTGGACGCCGACATCGCGGACAGCGGCGCGAGTTTTTTCTCCACCAAACCCCTCGCCGGCTTCCTGTTCGCGTTTGGGTGGGCGGGCGGGACCGCCATCAGCGCGGGGCTCGGCGTGGTCCCGGCCACGCTGCTCGCCATCGTCGCGGGCCTGGCCGTGATGGCCGCGATTTTCTGGCTGCTCCAGCTCATACAACGGCTGAAAGTTGACGGCACGATTCGCAAGGAGGACGCCGTCGGGAAAGTCGTCACCGTCTATGTCTCCGTGCCGCCGGGCAACCAGGGCGGCGGGCAGGTGACGGTGCCCTTCGACGGACGCACGCTCACCCTTGGCGCGATGCAAACCGGCGCGGCGCCCATCGCCTCCGGAGCGAAGGTGCGGATTCTCCGCTACATCGACAGCGGCACGGTGGAGGTCGCCCCGCTCTGAGCCGGCGCGCCGCATTAACAACATCGGCTTTATAAACACCACCACTCACACCACCAGCAGCCTTATGAACACCACCGGCATTATGAACAACATCAGCATCCTCCTCATCCCCGTGGGCATCGTCCTCGGCATCATGATCCTCATCGGCATCATACGGCGCTACCGCATGTGCCCGCCCGACCGCGTCCTCGTGGTCTATGGCAAAATCTTCGGCAAAGGCGCGGCGCGCTGCTACAACGGCGGCGCCACCTTCGTCATGCCCGTCTTCCAAAGCTACTCCTACCTGAGCCTCGCCCCCATCACCATCGAGATACCCCTGCGCAACGCCCTTTCGAGCCAGAACATCCGCATCAACGCCCCCGCCAACTTCGCCGTCGCCATCTCCAACGACCCCGAAATCATGGGCAACGCCGCCACCCGCCTGCTCGGCAAAACCCCAGCCGAAATCGCCGAACTCGCCCGCGAAATCATCACCGGCCAGATGCGCGTCGTCATCGCCACCATGACCATCGAGGAAATCAACGCCGACCGCGAAAAACTCATCTCCCTCATTACCACTGGCGTCGAAGTTGAACTGCGCAAAATTGGACTCCATCTTATCAACTGCAACGTCACCGATATCACCGACGAATCCGGCTACATCGACGCCCTCGGCAAGGAAGCCGCCGCCAAAGCCATCAACGACGCCCAAATCAAAGTCGCCCAGGAAAACCAGCGCGGCGCCATCGGCCGGGCCGAAGCCGAGCGCCTGCAAGCCATCCGCGTCGCCGAAGCCGAGGCCGAGGCCGCCATCGGACGCAACCGCGCCCAGCAAACCATCGTCACTTCCCAGGCCGAACTCGCCGAAAAACAAGCCGAAGGCGAACGCCGCGCCGAAGCCGCGCAAAAAACCGCCAAGGCCGAGGCCGAACGCCTCGCCTTTGAAGCCCAGAAAAACACCGAGGACGCCCGCGCCAAACGCGACGAAGCCGCCGCCATCGCCGACCAGGTCGCCCAGGCCAACGCCGCCAAGGAAAAAATCCGCGTGGACGCCGAGGCCCGCGCCACCCAGGCCAAAGTCATCGCCGGCGGCCAGGCCGACGCCGCGCGCATCGCCGCCGAAGGCGAGGCCGCCGCCATCAGGACAAAAGCCGAGGCCGAGGCCGCCGCCATCGCCATGAAACTCACCGCCGAGGCCAAAGGCAAACTCGCCCTCCTCGAAGCCGAGGCCAAAGGCCGCCAGGCCCTCCTCGACGCGCAAGCCGACGGCCTCGCCAAATTCACCCAAGGCGGACGCGACGCCGCCGCGGCCATCCACCTCATCCTCGCCCAGCAAGTCGTCGAAGTCGCCCGCGTGCAATCCGACGCCATCCAGAAACTGAAATTCGACAAAATCGTCGTCATGGGCGGCGGCGACGCCGGCGGCACGGCGGGCGCCTTTGTCCAGGACCTCTACAAAAACGTGCTCCCCCTGCACGAAGTCGCCAAGGCCGCGGGCGTGACGCTCCCCGGCTTCCTCGGCGCCGCCGCCGGCGCGGAGAAAAAAGCCCCCTCCGCCCCGGAAAAGAAACCCGCGCCATAAACCAAGCCGCTGCCGCCCCGTCCGCCACCGCCACCTCCTCCTCCCTGAAAGCCGTCAACGCGGGCGGGGCAATAAATTGCCCCGTCGTTCCGAGCGAAGCGAGAAGCCTGACAAGCGGTGACAAGTCACCGCACTCCAAGAAAGCCCCGCCGCCGGACGCCGGACGGGGAACTATTCCGAATCGCTCAGGCTGAACACGACAGGCATGTGCATCGTGAAGCGCACCGGCACGCCGTTTTTGCGGCCAGGCTCGAAACGCCACTTGGCCACCGCGCGCAGCGTCGGCTCCTCGAACTCGCGGTGCGTCGATTCCACCACGCGCGCGTCCGTCACGAAACCTTTTTCATCGACCACGAACGCGACCGTCACCGAGCCTTCGATGCCCGCGCTTTTCGCCGCGTGCGGATACGCCGGCGCGGCGCGGAAACGCGTGCCCGGCGTGTTGTCGAGAAACCGCATGTCGAGCACCGGCGGCCCGCCTTTCCCGTCCCCGTCACCCCTGAGATAATCGCCGGGCGGGATGGTGGTGATCGGGCCGAGCATTCCCGCCTTGTTGTCGGGCGCGAACACCGCCGGCGTCGTTTCCATGCCGTCGCGCGGGTTCAGGATCACGGGATCGAGCACCGGCACCGGGCGCGCGGGCGCCTCGATTTCCGGCCTCGGCCCGTCGTCATCGTCCCGCGCCGGCGGCGGTTCGGGCGGCAGGGGTTTGGGCGGGGTCCACTGCGGCTCGATTTCCACCAGATTGCCGGGAGTGATTGCCGGCGTGTTTCCATTGTTGAAGCCCAGCAGCACGAGCGCGTGCGCGGCTGCGGCGAAGATTCCGGGGAGGATGAGTCTGGTTGTCATGGCGGCTCCTTTGTTGAGGGTTCACCCCTGTTACGCGCCGCCGGGCGGTTTATTATTAAAAATCGAAAACTATTTTCCGCCGCGCCCGTTTTTTCCAGCGCACCGTTTTTTCCGCCGCGCCCGTTTTCCCGGCGCATCCGTTATTCCGGCGCGCCGCCGCCTCAATCCAGCGTCCGCCGGTAGCGTTTCAGCGCGACGGCCATCACCGCCGCCATGAACAGCGCGATCGGCCAAAGCTCCGGCGCGATGTCCGCGAAGCCGGCGCCCTTCAGCAGCACGCCGCGCGCGATGCGCAGGAAATGCGTCAGCGGCAGGCAGCCGCCGACGGCCTGCGCCCAGCCCGGCATGCCGCGAAACGGGAACATGAACCCCGAGAGCAGCAGCGAGGGCAGGAAAAAGAAAAACGCCATCTGCACCGCCTGGAGCTGGTTTTTCGCCAGCGTGGAAAACGTGATGCCCACCGACAGGTTCGCCACGATGAACAGCAGCGCCACGGCGTAGAGCAGGGCCAGGCTCCCCTCCATCGGCACGTCGAAGAGCAGCCGCGCCGCCCCCAGCACCAGCGAGATTTGCAGGTAGCCGACCGCGATATACGGCAGGATTTTCCCCGTCAGCACCTCCAGCGGGCGCACCGGCGTGGCGAGCAGGTTTTCCATCGTGCCGCGCTCGCGTTCGCGCGTGATGGCCAGCGCGGTGATGATGACCATCGTCATCGTCAGCACCACGCCCATCAAGCCCGGCACGGTGTTGTATTGCGTGATGTTTTCCGGGTTGAAATGGCGGTGCACGAGCAGCTCCACCGGCCCGGCGCCGCCGTGCAACTCCGCCAGCGGGCCGGGCAGGTCGCGGTCGAGCACGCCGGCCATGAGCAGCGAGAGCGCCGCCAGCGCCGGCCCCGTGGCCGCGGGGTCGGTCGCGTCGGCCTCCAGCAGGACCGCCGGGCGCTCCCCGCGCAGCAGCCGGCGCGAAAAATCCACGGGGATGTTGAGCACGAACTGCGCCCTGCCGAGTTGCAGCAACTCGCGCGCCGCCGCCTCGGACGGCGCGTGGTCGCGCACCTCGAAATACCCGCTGCGCCGCATCGCCTGCACGATGGCGCGCGCATACGGGCCGCCGTCGGCGTCGAGCACGACCGTGGGCAGATGCCGCGGGTCGGAGTTGATCGCGTAGCCAAACAACAACAGTTGCACGACCGGGATGCCCACGATCATCGCAAACGTCGCGCGGTCGCGCCGCATCTGGACAAACTCCTTCAGCACGACGGCCCGGAGGCGCCCTGGGGAAAACCAGCTCATGGCCGCGGCGCCTCCTCCCGCGTTTCGGACGCCGCGGCGCCGCGCTCGAAATTATCCCGCGCCGCGCCCATCAGGCTGATGAACACATCCTCCAGCCCCGGCGTGATCTCCGCGCAACGCTGCGCGCCGCCGCGAAACGCCTCCGCCAGGCTCGCCTGCGCGCGCGCCCGGTCGCGCGTGCTCACGTGGAGCGTGCCGCCAAACGCCACCACCTGCTCCAGGCCCGGCAGGGCGCGCAGCCGCGCCGCCGTGCGCGGCAGGTCCGGGCCGCCGATTTCCCACGTGGCCAGGCCCGCGCGCGCGATGACCTCGGGCACCGTGCCGCGCGCGAGCAGGCTGCCGTAGGCGATGTAGGCGATGCGGTGGCAGCGTTCGGCCTCGTCCATGTAGTGCGTGGTGACGAGCACGGTGAGGCCCCCGGCGGCGAGCTGGTGAATCTCGTCCCAGAACTCGCGGCGCGCCTTCGGGTCCACGCCCGCGGTCGGCTCGTCGAGCAGGAGCAGTTTCGGGCGGTGGATCAGGCACGCCGCCAGCGCGAGCCGTTGTTTCCAGCCGCCGGAGAGCTGCCCCGCGAGCTGGCGGCTGCGCCCGGCCAGCCCGAGCCGTTCCAGGCTTTCCGCCACCGCCGCGCGCCGGTCGGGCACGGCATAAAGGCGCGCCACGAAGTCGAGGTTTTCGCGGATGCTCAAATCCTCATAAAGGCTGAACCGCTGCGTCATGTAGCCGACTTGCAGCCGGATCGCCGCCTGCTGCCGCAGCACGTCGAGCCCCAGGCAGGCGCCGCTCCCGGCGTCGGGCGTGAGCAGGCCGCACAACATGCGGATGAAGGTCGTCTTGCCCGAGCCGTTCGGCCCCAGAAACCCGTGGATTTCCCCGCGCCCGACCTGCATGTCGAGTCCGTTGACGACCGTTTTTCCGCCGAATCGCTTCGTGATTCCCTGCACGTCGATGACAAGGTCCATGGCTGTATATACAAACCGCTAAAAACGCGAAAAATCGCTAAAAATCTTGCAACCGCGAAGGGCGCGAAGAACGCGAAGATTTAATAACTGATGTTACGCAGTCGGCAGATTTTGGCAGGGCGGTCTCGCCGGGACCGCCCTGCCAAAACTGGCCGCCGCGTAGCATCAGTTAATAAATGAAACTTATTCTTCAAAAAGAGCGCCGGCCCTTTGCGGTTTATGTGGTTGTTTATCATCCTGTATTATTTTCGCGTCCTTTGGCGATTCCAGCGGCTATAAAAATTCTCTTCGCATCCTTCGTGCCCTTCGCGGTTCATAATAAACTATTCCGCCGGTCTCACGTCCACCGGCTGCCCCGGATGCAGGTCGCGCGCCGCCTCGCCGGAGAAAACCGCCTCGACCATGAACACCAGTTTCGCCCGGTTTTCGCGGTTGTATAAAACCGGCGGCGTGTATTCGGGCGAGGGCGACACATGGCTCACCCGCGCTTCCAGCGGCGCGGCCTGCCCGTCCATATGCACCCGCACCGCGGCGCCGGGCTTCAGCGCGGCCAGCGCCGGCTCCGGCACGAAGAAGCGGGCTTTTAAAAACTCCGGCGGCAGCAGCACCACCACGGGGCGCCCGGCGGGCACGTATTCGCCCTCGCGGTAGAGGGTGTCGAAGACCAGCCCGGCGCGCGGCGCGGTCTGCGCCATTTGCGACGCGTTCCATTGCGCGCGGTCCACCGCCGCGCGGGCGGAGACCGCCTCCGCCCGCGCCGCCGCGAGCGCGTCGGCCCGCCCGCCGAGCCGCGCCGTCGCCAGGTTCGCCTCGATTTGCGCCACCGCCGCCGCCGCCGCCGCGCTCGCGTGGCGCGACCGGTCGTAGTCGTCCTGGGAGATCACGGTGGCGGCGAGGAGTTGCTGCTGTCTTGAGAGGTCGAGCGCGGCCATGTCCGCGCGGGCTTTGGCCTCGGCGAGTTGGGATTCGATGGCGGCGATTTCCGAGGGGCGCGCCCCTTTTCCCAAATCCGCCAGCCGCGCCTCCGCCGAGCGCAACGCGCCCCGCGCCTCCTCCAGCGCCGCGCGCTCCGCCACGCTCTCCAGCGCGAACAGCGCCGCGCCCGCCTCCACGCGCCGCCCCTTCGCCACCGACAGCGTCTCCAGCCGGCCGGGCAGCGGCGCGCCCACCTGCACAAACTCGGCCTCCAGGTAGCCCTGCCACGCCCCCGTGTCGCGCTTCGCGCAACCGGACGGCGGCAGCGCGCCGAGGAAGAGCAGCACGGCCATTGCGCCCGCGCCCGCCTTTGTATTATTGCCCAAAATGTTTCTCATAGGATTTGCGTCCCTTGGTGGTGAGCAGGCCGTTCATGACCAGGTCCAAAAGCCGGGCGATGGCCTGGCCGGGTGAAAGTCCCCACGCGGCGAGCACATCGGGCTGCGTGAACGAGCGCAGCACGCTCAACATCACATGCGCCGCGAAATCCGTGTCGATGTCCGCGCGCACCGCGCCTTCCGCCACGCCCCTGCGCAGCAAGGCGCTCCACACCGCCGGGAAATGTTTTCCGCGCAAGTCCTCGAATTTCCGGTGCAGTTCCGGCGCGAAGCGCTGCAAGTCGCGCAGCACGTGCTCGCTGAGGCGCGCGATTCTCGGCGCGGCGGCCGCCAGGATATCCGCCACGGTTTGGACAAACGGCCGTTCCTCCCGCAGCCTCGCCTCCACCTCGGCGCGCAGCGACGCCGCAAACTTTTCGATCGCCGCGTCCACCATTTCGTCCTTGCCCGGGAAATGCCGGTAGAGGGTTTTTTTGCTCATCCCCAGTTCATGCGCGAGCGCATCCATCGTGAGCGCGCTGTAGCCGTGCAGGAACAGCTCGCGTTCCACCTGCTCCAGAATCCTCGCGCGCGCCGCCTCGTCCGCCGCGGCCGGGGTGCCGCTCCGCGTTTTCGCCTTTCCGGATTTTTTCGCCGTCGTCGTCATCTCCATCAATTTCCCTTGGGAAACTTAAAAAGTATTATCAGTTTCCACATGTCAAGTCCTCCCGGGTTCTGGCGAAGCGACAGTCCGCCAACCTGCGGAGGGCGGCGCCGGCGGCGGTGTCTGACGTACCGCAGACTTCCAAGTCTGCTTCAACGCTCACGATTGGCCGTGGGCTCGTTTTCGGGTACGGCTTCTTTCGGGCCTCCGGCCCGGAAGCAGGTTTGGAAACCTGCGGTACGTGGCGCTCCCGCGCCGGCAGTCTGACGTAACGCAGACTTCC
>JAITDF010000657.1 GCA_031282705.1 Opitutaceae bacterium
GTACCGCAGGTTTCCAAACCTGCTTAAAACTCACGCCTGGCCGCGAACCCGCAATCAGGCATGAGCTTCGGAGCAGACTTGGAAGTCTGCGGTACGTCAGAGCCGCGTAACATCAGTGAGGAATTTAGGGTTATAGGGCAGTTTGAAAAACTCCTCGCAATGCCCGAGGCGCGCATTTTTGCCGGGTCGAAGATCCGCCGATGCCAATCGACAAAATTCCCTCTCTTTTCCCCCCCTGCTTTTATTTCCTGTTTTCGGCCCTCCGGTTTCTTGACTCGCATCATTATGCAGCCCAGTCAATTGCATCCGCGCTTTTCCCTCGCGTCCGCACTTTCCCCCCTTGCCCCGCCCTCTTTCCTGGAACCACGAACGGCATCAGGCTTAACGGCTAAGCCAGCCTTCTGTTGCGGGCGCGCGCCCGTTCCGGATTGAGTGGGGAAAGTGACTGGTCGCGTCTTGGGGCCGGGCCGCGTCCGGGCCCTTCTTCTCGCGCTCCACCATCCTTTTTCTCATGAAAATCAAAGGCGTCAGATTATACTTTCTTCCCGTGAAAACCCGCGTGCCGTTTCGCTTCGGGCACGAGTCGATGACCGGGGTCGTTTGCGCGCGCGCCGCCGTGGAGGCGGAAGACGCGGGCGGGAAACGCGCCACGGGCTGGGGCGAGACCCCGCTCAATGTCCAGTGGATGTGGCCCTCCGCGCTCCCCTGCGGCGCGCGCGCGGCGGCGGTGCGGGAGTTTTGCCTGCGGCTGGCGAAGGCCTGGGCCGCGGTCGCGGATGACGGGCACCCGTTCGAGCTGGGCGCGGCGTTCATCGAGCACGCGCTCCCGGCGCTGGCGCGCGAGTTCAACCGCGGGCGCGCCCCCGCGGAACCCGTGCCGTGGCTGGCCGCGCTCGTGTGCTGCTCGGCGTTCGACCTCGCGCTGTATGACGCGTTCGGCCTGCTCGCGGGCAGGCCGGTTTTCGAGACGCTGGGGCGCGGGTGGCTCGCGAAGGATTTGTCCGCCAGCCTGCAACCGGACGGCGGCGCGGCGGTTTCCTTTGCCGGGAAATATCCCGCCGATTTCCTGCAACCGCCCCCGAAAAAACTGGCCGCCTGGCACACGGTCGGCGGCGGCGACGCGCTGGAAGAGGCCGACCTGGACGGCGGCGAGCCCGACGACGGGCACCCGGTGCTCCTGCGCGACTGGATCAAACGCGACGGCCTCCGCTGCCTGAAAATCAAGCTGCACGGCAACGACGACGCGCGGGATTACGCGCGCCTCGTGCGCATCGCCGGCATCGCCCGCGCGCTCGGCGTGCTCTGGCTGTGCGCCGACTACAACTGCGCCGTCGCCGACCCCGCCTATGTGACCGCCATGCTCGACCGCCTGCTCGCCGACGCGCCGGAGGTTTACGCCATGCTGCTCTACGTCGAGCAGCCCTTCCCCCATGAGCTGGAGGAGCACCCCATCGACGTGCGCGCGGTCACGGCGCGCAAGCCGCTCTTCATGGACGAAAGCGCGCACGACTGGCGGTGCGTGCGGCGCGGCCGCGCGCTCGGCTGGAGCAGTGTCGCGCTCAAAACCTGCAAAACCCTCACCGGCGCGCTGCTCTCGCTTTGCTGGGCGCGCGCGCACGGCATGACGCTCATGGTGCAGGACCTCACCAACCCCATGCTCGCGATGATTCCCCACGCGCTCCTCGCCGCGCACGCCGGCACCATCATGGGCGTGGAAACCAACGCCCCGCAATACTACCCCGACGCATCCCGCGCCGAGGCGGCCGTCCACCCCGGCCTCTACCGCCGCCGCGAGGGCGGCATCGGGCTGTCAACGCTCGCCGGCCCCGGCTTCGGCTACCATCTCGACCGCATCAAGCGCGCGCTGCCGCCCCCCGCCGCCGCGCACGGGAATTTTTGACCGCGCCCCACCATGTCCACGCAGCAACCCTCATGGCTGAAAACGGCGGTGTTTTATCAAATCTATCCGCAAAGCTTTTATGATTCCAACGGCGACGGCGTGGGCGACATCGAGGGCGTCAGGCAGAAGCTCGATTATATAAAAAGCATCGGGTGCGACGCCGTGTGGCTCGGCCCGGTGTTTGTGTCGCCGTTTCGCGACGGCGGCTACGACATCGCCGACCACCGCCGCGTGGACCCGCGCTACGGCACCAACGACGACCTCGCGCGCCTCTTCGCCGCCGCGCATGATCGCGGCATGAGGATCGTGCTCGACCTCGTCGCCGGGCACACCTCCGTCGAACACCCGTGGTTCAGGCAATCCATGCGCGCCGAGCGCAACGAATACACCGACCGCTACCTCTGGATCGAGCCGGTCTGGCGCGAAAAACCCCCGCACCTCGCCACGGTCGGCGGCTACGCCGAGCGCAACGGTGCCTACGTGGCCAACTTCTTCTGGTGCCAGCCCGCGCTCAACTACGGCTACGCCGACCCCGACCCCGCCAACCCCTGGGAAAAACCGCCCGGCCACCCCGCCTGCCGGGCCACCCTCCGCGAACTGCGCCGCACGATGGAATTCTGGCTGCGCCTCGGCGCCGACGGCTTCCGCGTGGACATGGCCCAGTCGCTCGTGCGCGGCCACGACGAGGCCCGCCGCATCGCCGCCCTCCAGACCCTCTGGCGCGGCGTCCGCCGCTGGCTCGACCGCGACCACCCCGAGGCCCTCCTCATGGCCGAGTGGTCCTATCCCAAGCACGCCATCGCCGCCGGCTTCCACGTGGATTTCATGATCCACTTCGAGACCGTCGCGTATAATTCGCTCTTCCGCAACCACCGCCCCGAGCTGATCTCCGCGCTGCCGCGCGGCAGCACCTATTTCGACCGCAACGCCAACGGCGACATCCGCCTCTTCGCCGACATTTTTCTGGAACACTACAACGCCACGCGCGGCCGGGGCTACATCAGCGTGCCCACCGGCAACCACGACGCGCCCCCGCGCCTCGCCGAGGGCCGCTCGCCCGACGAACTCAAGTGCGCCCTGCTCTTCCTGCTCATGCTGCCCGGCATCCCCGTCATCTACTACGGCGACGAAATCGGCATGCGCCACGCCCACGGCCTCGCCTCGAAGGAAGGCGGCTACGAACGCACCGGCGTGCGCACCCCCATGCAATGGGACGCCACGAAAAACGCCGGTTTCTCCACCGCCGACCCCGCCCGCCTCTACCTGCCCGTCGAGGCCGACCCCGGCGGGCGCACCGTCGAGGCCGCGCGGCGCGACCCCGGCTCCGCGCTCCATTTCGTGCGCCGCCTCATCGCGCTGCGCAAGGAGCACGGCGCGCTCGGCGCCGACGGCGACTTCCGGCTGGTTTACGCCGAAAAAGGCGGCTACCCGTTTGTCTTTGAACGCGCCGCCGCCGGCGAACGCTTCTGGATCGCCGTGAACCCCTCCGGCACGCCGCGCTCCGCCGACTGGGAAACCGCCGCCGCCACGGCGCGCCCCCTTGTGCAAGGCAAGGCGGCCGCGCTCACCCTCGCCCGCGGCGCCGCCCGCGTCGAACTCCCCGGCGGCGGTTTCGGCCTCTGGAAAATCGAAGGGAAAAACAGTTAGGGGCCGCCCGCCGCTTGCCATCCGCCGCCCGCCGCCCACTACTTGCCACCCGCCACCCGCCATCCACCGCCCGCCACCCGCACCCACCGCCCGCCACCCGCCATTCCCATGTCATCCGCGCCTCCGCTCCGCTTCGGTCTCATCGGCCTCGGCAACATCGGCAAAGTCCACTGCGCCAATTTCGCCGCGGGCAAAATCCCCCGCGGCATCCTCGCCGCCGCCAGCGACCCGCGCCCGCCGCCGCCCGGCGTGCTCCCCGGCGGCGCCCGCTTCTTCCCCGACGCCGACGCCATGCTCGCCTCCGGCCTCGTGGACGCCGTCATCGTCGCCACGCCCCACCCGCTGCATCGCGCGCTCGGTGAAAAAGTCCTCGCCGCCGGCCTGCACCTCATGATGGAAAAACCCCTCGCCGCCACGAAGCTCGACGCCGGGCGCCTCCTCGCGCACCCGCGCAAACCCGGCCAGCGCTTCGCCATCATGCTGAACCTCCGCACCCACCCGCGCTACCGCCGCATCCGCGCCCTCCTCGCCGGCGGCGCGCTCGGCCGGCTCCAGCGCGTGCAGTGGACCATCACCAACTGGTTCCGCCCCGACGCCTACTACGCCCTCTCCGACTGGCGCGCGACCTGGAAAGGCGAGGGCGGCGGCGTGCTGGTCAACCAGGCGCTCCACAACCTCGACATCCTCCAGTGGCTCTGTGGCATGCCCGCCTCGCTGCGCGCCTTCTGCCAGTTCGGGCGCGACCACGACATCGAGACCGAGGACGCCGTCACCGCCTTCCTCCACTACGAAAACGGCGCCTCCGGCGTCTTCACCACCGCCACCGGCGAGGCGCCCGGCGTCAACCGCCTCGAAATCGCCGGCACGCGCGGCCTCGTCATCCTTGAAAACGAAAAACTCCTCCACCACGAAAACGCGCTCGACGCCGCCGACTACAGCCGCGCCGCCTCCGCCGCCTTCGGCGCGCCCGGCGTCACCGTGCGCGAACTCGAATGCGGGCCCGCCGGCCCCTCGCACGCCGGCGTGCTGGCGAATTTCGTCGAAGCCATCCTCGACGGCGCGCCGCTCCTCGCCGACGCCGCCGAAGGCCTGAAGTCCGTCGAGCTTGCCAACGCGATGCTCTACTCCGCGTGGAAAGACAAAACCATCCCCCTCCCGCTCGACGCCGCCGCGTATCAAGCCGCCCTCGACCACGCCGCCGCCAACGCCCCGCCCCGCCGCCGCGTCATCCGCCCCGCCGATGTTGACATGAGCAAATCCTACTCGACGAAATGATTCCCCGATTTGCCGCCCATTGGGTGCGACAGGAAGTGATGTCACTCCCGCGAAAGGCGGGTGCAACCCAAAGTGATGCCGCCCCCCTCTTTCTTCTTTCCTCCTGATGTTACGCGGAAGCGTCCGTTCCTCGTTTTTCGTCCATCGTTCCTCGTCCATCGTTCCTCTTTCCCCCGGCCCACACCTGACGAAAGAAGAAAGAAGAAAGAGGAAAGAAGGACGAAGGACGAAGGACGATGGACGATGGACGAAAAACGAGGAACGGACGCTTCCGCGTAACATCAGGCCGGTCTAGTGGCCGATTTGTGGTCGAATCCTTGTTTGACGG
>JAITDF010000731.1 GCA_031282705.1 Opitutaceae bacterium
TTGTCCCCGTGCTTAACTTAATTAAGCACTACGCCATGAAGGCGTATGGGGGAGTGGATGTATAGATCCACATTTTTCTTGACCTCGGCACTAGTTGGAGGTGAAAAACTGGCCGCCGCGTAACATCAGTGAAGATCAGACTTCAGCCATGAGTCGCCCCTGTAGCGCAGGTTGGCGGACTGGTCGCTCCGCCCGGAACCAAGGCTGTTTCGTGCCGGAGCCCGCAAAAAGCCCGCAACCAGATGTGAGCCCCGAAGCAGACTTGGAAGTCTGCGGTACGTCAGGCTTCCGGGCAGCCGGCCCGCCCCGCCGCCGGCCCGCCCCGCCGCCGCTGGCCCGGCCTGCCCTGACGCTTGGCCGCGCCTGCCGCCGGGCCGGAGGGTTGACGCCGCGTCCCGCCCCGGCCCATGCTGCCTTTGGCAATGACGCCCATTCAAAAACCGCCAGGCAATGGCGACGAACCGACAAACCGCCCGAAATCCATGAGTCCCGAAAAAAAACTCGCCGAACTAAACATCCCGCTGCCCGCCGCGCCCGCCGCCGCCGGCAACTACGCGCCGTCCGTGCGCACGGGCAGCCTGCTCTACTGCGCCGGCACCCTCCCGCTGGCGGATGGGAAAATAACGCACACCGGCCAGGTCGGCAGGGAGCAGACGGTGGAGTCGGCCTATGAATCGGCGAAAATATGCACGCTCAACGCGCTCGCCGGCATCAAGGCCGCGCTCGGTTCGCTCGACAAGGTGGGCCGGGTGGTGTCCGTGACCGGTTTCGTCAACGCGGTGAGCGGCTTCGCCGACAGCCCGGCGGTGGTGAACGGCGCGAGCGACCTGCTCGTGGCCGTCTTCGGCGAGGCGGGCCGGCACGCGCGCGCGGCCGTGGGCGTGTCGGGGCTGCCAAAAAACGCGACGACCGAGATTCAGTTGATCGTGGAGGTGCGGGGGGACGGGGAAGTTTGAGTTTTAACTGAGGGCATGCGGCGCTGTCGTAACGCAGGTTGGCGGACTGTCGCTTCGCCCGAAACCAAACCTGCTTGACTGATGTTACGCGGAAGCGTCCGTTTTCGCTCTCGTTCCTCGTTCCTCATTCTCGTTCTCTTTCCTCTTTCTCTTTATCTTTCTCTCCATCCAGCCCATCCCTCCCATTTCTCCCATCCCCTTCCCCTCTCCTGACGAAAGAGAAAGAGAAAGAGAAAGAAAACGGACACTCCCGCGTAACATCGGTCAAACTCAAACTCTCTCCCCCTCCTCCCCCCGCCCTGGACATTTTCGCCGGCCATGCTGATCGCCTTCAACAAACCCTACGGCGTGCTTTCGCAATTCACACCGGCGCCGGGCTCGCGCTGGCGGACGCTGGCCGCGTTTGCGCTGCCGCCGCGGGTTTACCCGGTCGGGCGGCTGGACGCGGACAGCGAGGGATTGCTTTTGCTGGCGGACGAGGCGGCGCTGGTGGCGCGGCTGCTTGAGCCGGGGCGGGGGCATCCGCGCGAGTATTTCGCGCAGGTCGAGCGCATCCCGACGGCTGACGCGCTCGCGCGGCTCGCGGCGGGCGTGGTGATCGGGAGATGCAGGACGCGCCCGTGCCGCGCGCGTCTGCTGGACGGGCCGCCGGCGCTGCCGCCGCGCGATCCGCCGGTGCGCCATCGAAAAAACGTGCCGGATTGCTGGCTCGCGCTGGAGCTGACCGAGGGGAAAAACCGGCAGGTGCGGCGCATGACCGCGGCGGTCGGGCATCCGACGCTGCGCCTGGTGCGCGCGCGGATCGGGCGTTTGGAATTGCCGGCGCTTGGCCTGGCGCCGGGCGAATGGCGCAAGCTCGACGAAGCGGAACGCCAGGCGGCCTGCGCGGCGGCGGCGGCGCGCCCGCGCAGCGGCGGCGAACAACGCCCCCGCGCCGCTCAAATCCGCGCCGCTCAAATCGTCACTTCCCGGCGCGCCTTTTCGGCCAGCGCGGTGCTCAGGTAGCGTTCGCCGAAGCTGCATCCGACCGTGACGATGTTTTTCCCGGCAAACTCCGGGCGGCCCGCCACGCGCAGCGCGGCCCACACGTTCGCCCCGGTCGAGATGCCGCCGAGAATGCCCTCCTGCAACGCGAGCTGCCGCGCCGTCTCGAACGCGTCGTCGTCGCTCACGGTCAGCACTTCGTCGATGACCGCCGTGTTGCAGTTTTTCGGGACAAAACCCGCGCCGATGCCCTGTATCTTGTGGCGTCCGGGCTTGCCGCCGGACAGCACCGGGCTCGCCGCCGGCTCCACTGCGAAGGCCTTCATCGGGTGGCGCGATTTGATGACCTCCGCCACGCCCGTGATCGTGCCGCCGGTGCCCACGCCCGCGACGAAGGCGTCCACCCGCCCCTCGAGCGCGCCCCAGATTTCCTCCGCCGTCGTGCGGCGGTGCACCTCGGGGTTGGCCGGGTTTTCAAATTGCTGCGGCATGAACGCGCGCGCGCCGTATTGCGCCATGAGCTCGCCCGCGCGGCGGATGGCGCCGGGCATGCCCTCCGCGCCCGGCGTGAGCACGATTTCCGCGCCGAGCATGCGCAGCAGCACGCGCCGCTCGACGGACATCGTCTCGGGCATGGTGAGGATGAGCTTGTAGCCGCGCTGCGAGCACACGAAGGCGAGCGCGATGCCGGTGTTGCCCGACGTGGGCTCGATGACGACCGGGTCCGGCTTGAGCAACCCGTCGCGCTCCGCCGCCTCGATCATCGCGCGCCCGATGCGGTCCTTCACGCTCGCGAGCGGATTGAAAAACTCCGCCTTCAGGTAAACATTGGCCGGGAGGTCCGCCGCGATGCGGTTGAGTTTGACGAGCGGCGTGTTGCCGATGGTGGCGACGATGTTCGGGAAGGGCGGTGTGACGGGCGACGTGACGGACGGTGTGGCGGGCGGTGTGGCGGGCGGTGTGGTTGTGGTGGACATGGCCGCAAACTCACACCCGCCCGGCGCCCGCCGTCAAGCACGCACAACACAAGGGAAATCCCAAATCCCAAACCCCGAATCCCCCAAAAAAATCCCAACGGCAAAATCCCAAAAGGGCGCTTTGAAAAATCATGTCCCGCGCGGAGGCTTTTGGGAAGCAGGGCAAGCGTCCCGCCTGCCGGTTTGGGGTGTAGGGCAAGCGTCCCGCTTGCCTGATTGGGGGTGTAGGGCAAGCGTCCCGCTTGCCTCCTGCCTGACGGGAGCAGGATGCTCCCGCCACTTCAATGCTCCCGCCACATTGGGGTGGCGCGCTTGCGGCGCGCTTTGCGCACCGTCAGGCAGGCGGGACACTCGCCCTGCTTTCCAAACAGGCAGGCGGGGGCGAAGTCTCGCGCTCCATGACACGCCGCCGGCGTTTATCAAAATGGCGGCGCCCCGTTTTTTTGAAATTTGTCCGTTGGAATTTGAAATTTTTTTGGGATTTGGGATTTGGTATTTGGAATTTGTTTTATTTTCCAAGGACGTGCCTCAACGCCGCCTCCAGCCGGGCGTGGCGGAAGACGAAGCCGGAATCGAGCAGCCGCTCCGGCATCATGCGCCGGCTCGCCAGCAGCAACTCGTCCGCAAAGGCCGCGCCGAAACGCAGGCGCAGCGCCCACGCCGGCGCGCGCAGCCAGGCGGTTTTGCCGAGCACGCGCGCAAGCGTCGCGGCAAACTCCGCGCCCGTCACCGGATTCGGCGAGGCCGCGTTGACCGGGCCCTCGCACGCCTGCGAAAGCACCGCGTGGTAAATCGCGCCGGCCGCGTCGTCGGCCTGCAGCCAGCCGACCCATTGCCGCCCGGCGCCAGGCCGCCCGCCGAGCCCGCCGCGAAACACCGGCAGCAGCCGCGCCAGCGCGCCGCCCTCCGGCGACAGCACCATGCCGAAACGCATCAGCGCCACCCGCAGCCCGAGCTCGCGCGCGGCCAGCGCCTCGCGCTCCCACGCCTCGCACACCCCCGCCAGAAATCCGCCGCCGCGCGGCGCCGCCTCGTCGAGCACCGCGTCGCCGCGGTCGCCGTAGAAACCGGACGCGGATGCGTTCACCAGCAGGTGCGGGCGGTGTTTCATTTTTTCAACCGCCGCCACCAGCGTGCGCGTCGCGTCCACGCGGCTGCCGCGGATCGCGTCGCGGCGCGCCGCCGTCCAGCGGCCCTCCGCGACGCCCTCGCCGGCCAGGTTGACGATCACGTCCACGCCGCGCAGCGCCGCCGCGTCCAGCGCGCCTTTCGCCGGGTCCCAGAAAAGCTCGCCGGCGGACGCCGCCACGCCTTGCGCCGCGCCCGCTGCCGTGCGCGCCGCGCCGTCCGCCGCCGTGCTTTGCGCCGCGCCCGCCCCCGCCGCGTTTCGTGCCGCGCCGCGCGCCGCCGCCACCGCGCGCGCCGCATCCGCCGCCACCGCTTCACGCCGCACCAGGCGCAGCACCTCGTGGCCCTGCGTCCGCAAAAACACCGTCAGCGCGCGCCCGATCAGGCCCGACGAGCCCGCCACCGCGAATTTCATTTTCCGCACCGCGCCGTGCGCCGCGAGCAATTCGATGTCGTCGCTGATGACAGTGTGCCGCCACGCAAACAACCGTTCCAGCCCCGCCCGCCGTGCGTCGCCGCCGCCGGCGTCACCGGCGACACCAGCGCCACCGGCGGCGGCGGCGCTGGCGGCACCCTCGTCGCCAGTGGCGACTTCATCGGTGAGCACGCACGACGACGCGCTCTCCTCGCGCACACTGCAAACATGCCCCGCCGGTGCGCACACGCACGCGGCGGCACCGCCGCCGGCGCCGGCGCCGGCGCACGCGGTGTCGTCGTCGGCGTTTTCCGCGCGCCACCACGGCGGCGTCAGCCGCTCCGCCACGCCGGGCCGCGCCAGCCACGCCTTCACGTCGGAGGCCGGACGATGGATGAGGATGCTTTTGCGAAAAATGGACGCGCTCATGCGGAGGGAGAAACGGAAGTTGTTACCGCCGCCGCCCGCCCCGGCGCAACACCGCATTCGGCCGCGGACGACGGCGCCGCCGGATGGACAGCGGGCCGCGCATCAACCGCCCCCGCCCGCCCGCGGTGGCGTTTGTTCGAGGCATTTGTTTATAAGCAGAAGCAGCAATTTGTATGCGACCAGCGCCGATGACAGGGCGATGAGCAATCCGGCGATGCCTGCAAACGGCCCGGCCAAAACCAGCCCGTCCATGAACGGTTCATATTTTAATAATTGCGCCGTCAGCAGTTCTTTCGGAAATGCGCGCATTGCCAATAAAAACACACCGATGCCGCCCAGCCCGGCGGCATTATTTTTCGAACACAGCACTCCTCCCTGCCGATGGAAAAGCCAAATGCCCCCGGCGGCCAGCGATGCAGTGACGAGCAAAACGCCCCCTGTGACCATATAAAACAACCAGCCCGGACGCGCCGCGCCACCGTCAAAAATCACGCACGCGCCTGCTGACAAAACCACCCATGTCCCGACCGAGGCGGACAGTATTGCGAGGGTTTTCAGGAAGGTTTTCATTTCGGCGTCGGCATGGATAAAACTGCCCAAGGCATTGCACCGCAATAACATCTTATGTCAATTGCGAAACTGATGTCACGCGGCTCTGTCGTACCGCAGGTTTCCAAACCTGCTTCCGGGCCGAAGGCCCGCAAA
>JAITDF010000081.1 GCA_031282705.1 Opitutaceae bacterium
GTACCGCAGACTTCCAAGTCTGCTCCGAAGCTCATGCCTGATTGCGGGTTCGCGGCCAGGCGTGAGTTTTAAGCAGGTTTGGAAACCTGCGGTACGACGGAACCGCGTAACATCAGTTATTCAGGTTCCCCGCCATTTTGAATGGATTTCACATTGTGCCGCCGCAAAACGGAGACAGCGATTGGCCTTTCAGCCCCGCAGGGCCCGGCGGATGGTTCAATGTTCCCTTCCAAGCCGGGCATGGTTTGCGTTTGGTATCTTAATGTGACCGAGATGATGGCATTGTGTTTCACGGAAACGCCGTTGCGATGCAGTGGTGCAAAAACCAAAATGTATAAATCGCGCCGGCATTTGAACCGAAAGACACCGCCATGCCGGCTCCTTCCCTCCGGCACCCAAAACCACCATGCATTCCTCACCTTTTTTTGCTTTCAAAATGACGGGCTCCGCTGCCCGTCGGCTGAGTATCGGCGCCATGCTGGCAGCCTCAGCGATTGCATTCGCGCAACAGGTTTCCTCACCGGCGTCCGGTGAAGAAGAGGTGCTGGAGATGTCCCCGTTCGAGGTCACGGCGGACAGGGAGGGCACTTACGACGCCATCAATTCAAATTCCATCACGAGTTTCAATGTGGAGCTTGGGAAAATGCCCATTTCGGCGGACATTTTCACGCGCACTTTCATGGAGGACACCGCCAGCACGACACTTGAAAACATGCTGCAAGAATACGCCGCCGGCTCGGGTGTCGGGTCGGCCGCGGGGGATGTGAACGGGATTCCAATCAACCAGCCAATGGATCGCGGAGGAGGGGACAGCGTGTCCTCGGGCGTGCAGTTGCGCGGACTGGGCGCGTCCGTCGTAAAGCAGGACAGCTTCATGCTGCCCTCCCCGGCGGGAACGGGGCTGAACAGCATTTTCGGAGTGGAGCGCGTGGAAATCCTCAATGGCCCGCAGGCGCTGCTCTACGGAAATGGCGGCGGCGGCGGCGTGATCAATGTGATTTCAAAGCAGGCGAGATTTGGAAAGCGTCCCGGCGGCGCGATACGATTCAGCATTGATGATTACGGCAATTACATCGGGCAGGTGGACTACGAGACGGGCTCCCGCCGGTTTGCCATCGCAATTTCTGCAACGAAGCAACGCCTCGGTGACAGCCGCGATTGGATCGGCGGCCCGCTGGAAGGCGCTTACGCCCAGATAGCCGCCCGGTTGACCCGGCGGACGACCGTCCGGCTCACGGGGAAACACACGCATTTTGACCGGATAGCCCAACGCAATATCAGGCTTTCCTCCACCAGCGTGGAGACCGATGCCCGGCACAACCAGAACATCCGGTATCTGCTGGGCTCCGGGCAGATGGAATCCAGCCGCACCGGCCCCAGTGGAGCGGGCGTGATTGGAAATGGATATATAAACTGGGATAACATCGATTCCTACATGGGGGAGATGGGCGGAGAGGAAAGCACGGCGCAACTCGCCTCCATGGTGGTCGAGACGAGATGGGCCTCATGGCTGTCCACCCAGGTGTCCGCGGGCTACCAGAGCAAAAGCAGCCGGCTTTTCAACGGGAGCGGCAATACCTTTTACGCGCCCGGAGCCCAGGGCAATCCGCTGCCTGAAGAGTGGACCATCCAGGTCGGAGGGAGCAAGAGGGCCGCCTGGTCCAGCCAGCCGTCACGCTCGATGTCCTTCCGCTTTTCCGCCCTCCTCGCCAACAATCTGCCGAACAACAAGGCGCACAGCCAGACCATATTCGGCGCGGACTTTACGGAGGCGCACTATGCCAATGTGGACTATGGTTACTACCGGGCGGATGAGAATTGGGACGTTTTACACAATTCAACGGGAGTGCGGATGCGGATGACAAACCCATACTGGTCCGTCAGCGAAGGTCCTGTGAAACATCCGGTATCCTGGCGGGGCAGGACGCGGATCACTGTCGATGGGCAGAACTATGTCGCCCGGATAATGAATCTTGCCAATCCCGACCTTGTCTCTCCATCCAATCCCCAAGGTGTCACCGATACGCAGTTATACATCCACAGCCGTGCAATCAGCCGGGGAATATACGGCGTCAACTTCACCCAATGGGGCCGCGATGCCGCCCTCACCACACTTCTGGGCCTTCGATACGTCTCGGCCCACAATCGCCAGTTGCCATCGACCGCCATCCCGGCAATCGAAGCATCGGATGAAAGCCTGAGTTTCTCGGCCGGTGTCAACTACGACCTGTTTCCCCGGCTCCGAATCTATGCCTTGCTATCCGACACCTACAACCTCCCCGGGGTGTTGCTGACCGTGCCTGCCGACCCCTGCGGGAAACCTGCGCCAATCGCGCACTCGTTCGGACAGGAGGTGGGATTGAAGATTGGAGATGCCGACAGCAAGCTTTCGGGCTCCATATCATTTTATGAATTGCAGTCGAAGGACGAGCCCTACGCCATCCGTTCCCAGATCCGTGATGCCATCAATCCAAATGGAATCAATGGACGCTATCGCGATGCGACCGGCACCGTCATCGCAGTGGACAAGGATTCCTATGGCGTGCAGGCCGCGCTCAGTGCATCGCCGGCAAGGGGCTGGAGGATGCGGCTTTCCGCCGCTTATATAAGAGGAACCGTGGGGACCAACACGAGCTATCGCACGCTTTACAATGATCAGTTCCACGCCAACCCACTCGGCCAGGTCACCTACAGGGACGGCAGCCTGGTGTATGTCGAGGGCCGGCAGTTCAACGCCACTCCCGGATCACCGGGCATGCCGGGCTATGTGCCGCTGACCATTGATATGATGAGTGATCCAGACAATCTGTATTACGCAGACCCCAACCCGGCCAACGGCCGCATCGAGAGCACCGGCATCAGGTCCCTCCTCACCAGCGCGGACAACTCGGGCAACCCGATCACCACCGGCATGTCCGGTCTCCCGATCTCGTCCCTTCAGTTGACAGGGGTCGCACCGGTGGAATCGATAGTGACATCCAAGGTCGGCGACAAGACGACGGGGTATCCCGAGATCAGTTTCAATTTCACCAGCATCCATACGATCCAAAACGGTTTTCTGAAGGGATTCAGGTATGGGGGCTCGGCAAATGTCTCGTGGAGGACCCGCGACTACTATTACTACTCCGGCGGATACACACCTGAAGCCAAACGCGAGCTTTTTTCCCGTCCCACCCGGACGCGTTTCAACCTGATGCTGGGATATCAACGAAAGTTCGGGAAGATCACCTGGGCCTCCCAGCTCAATGTCAGCAACCTCTTCAACACCTACGAGGTGCTGATCCGCCCCGACGGCGTGCTGGGATACTCGGGATACTGCGACGCCATCTACTCCGCCCAGCCGCGCACCTACAGCTGGACGAATACAATCAAATTCTAGCGCAGCCGCCGCCCAAACAATCAAAGAATCGCATGAGAACCTCACGCATAAGAGCCCGCCTCATCAACAATCAGGTCGTGCGCATCGCATGCCTGTATTACCCGACCATGTCCATGCCCGCGCATGCCGCGCATGCGCATTTCGACGCCCTGTGGCTCGATGCCGAGCATAATGCGTGGGAACGGCGGGAAATCCAGCGCATGGTGGCGCTTCACCATCTGGCCAATATTGACTGCATGGTCCGCACCGGCAGCCGGAATCCGACCGATCTTTACCGCCTGCTCGAAGACGGGGCCTCCGCCCTGCTCATTCCTTTTGTCAACAGCCGCCAGGAGGCGGAGGCGCTCGTCAAGGCAACCAAGTTCCCCCCCGTGGGCCAGCGGGGTGTCGATGGCGCGGGGCTCGACAATTCGTTCGCACTGCACGGGAGGGATTACGGATACTTCGATATCGCAAACCGCGAGACATTGCTGATTGTCCAGATAGAGACACCCGAGGCGATCGAGGTTGTGGACGAGATTGCATCCGTTCCGGGACTGGACGGCATATTCATCGGGCCGGGCGATCTTGCCTTGCGGCTCGAATGCCCCATGGATTGGGCCGAACCCAAAATGCAGAAGGCGCAGACCCGTGTCGCCGCCGCAGCCGCCGGACATGGAATCGCATGGGGACGGCCCGCGCGGAGTGCGGCGGACATACGGAGCCTGGCAGAGGCCGGCGCGCGATTGATCGCACACGGCAGTGATTTCGGCGCGGTGGCCATGGGAATCCCCCTTTATGCAAAATGCTTCAACGAGGCCCTGGGCGAGGCAGGGCGGACGCATTTAATTTACTGATGTTACGCAGTCGGCTGGTTGTGTCAGGATTTTCGTTTTTTGGAAGTAGGGCAAGCGTCCCGCTTGCCTCTTGCCTAACGGGAGCAGGATGCTCCCGCCACTTTGGGGCGTCGGCACCCATCGCGTCGAGCAGGTCGTCCTCGACCAGGCCGAGCATCTGGTAGGGCTCGTGGACTTTGACCGGCGTGTCCGCGAGGCCGAAGTGCCGCCGCAGCGCGGCCACGACGCTTGCGTGGATGCCGGTGACGGCCGTGCTGCCGAAGTCCACGGCGGCGGGGCCGGATTGGTGGTTGATGGCGCGGCGGATTTTTTCCCGGGATGTCATTTGCATAAAAAACACATGCCGGCTGGGCGGGCGGCGGCGGGGCGGTTTGGGAGGCGGGTGTTCATGGTGTCTAAAAACCGGATAAGAAAGGGCGCGGAATGGAGGATTGCCGGCCATGCTCCCAAGCGAAACGGGTTGCGGCAATGCCGGGTTCACTTTCCCCGTTAAGCCGCCCTGCTTTCCGCGTTTCCCCGCATTCCTGTTCTCCCCTTTTAACTGATGCCACACGCGGAAGCCGGCACGGGCGGCACGGAGGACGTCCCTCCAAGGGCCCGGGCGCTTTCCGCGTGACATCAGTTTCGTCAGGTGCAGGCAGGGAGAAGGAGGAAGGATAAAGAGAAAGATAAAGATAAAGAGGAAAGAGAAGAAATGGGGAACGAGGAACGAGGATGAGGAAAGGGGAAGGATTCCGGCGGGGGTGATTCAAAGCGTGTTGCCAAAACCCGGGGAGCGGCCAAGAAAACCGACAAATGAAGAATGAAGCCGCTCCATCCCCGCCGCATGATGAGGCCGGGCGCCGCCCGCCGCACGGCCTTGCCGCATGCCCCGCTCCTCATCCCGCATCGCATCCTTCATCAGGCCGCGCCGCGCGCCCGAATTATTTCCGCCTCTGGCTCGCGTGCGCGCGCTACTCCGTCGTGCGCGCCATGATGTTTCGCATGGATTTTCTCATGTGGACGCTGGTCGAGTTTTTCTGGATGGGCGTCAACGTCGCGATGGTCGCCGTCATCTACCGGCACACCGACTCCATCGGCGGCTGGAGCCAGTATGAGATGCTCCTGCTCATCGGCACCTCGATGATCATCCAGCGCCTCATGATGGGCTTTTTCTGGAGCAACGTCTTCGAGTTCGGCCGCAATGTCCGCACCGGCCACTTCGACTTCTTCCTCGCGCAGCCCGGCAACGTGCTCTTCATGGTCTCCACGCGCAAGCTCGACCTCGACAGCCTCGCCAATGTCGCCGTCGCCGTCGCCGTCGTGATCTACTCCGCGGGCAGGCTCGGCCTCGCGCCCGGCCCGCTCGACATCGCCGCCTACATCCTGCTCCTCGCCTGCGGCCTCGCGGTCAACTACAGCCTCATCGTGCTCGCCGTCTCGCTGACTTTCTGGATCATCAAAACCGAGGGCGTGGAGGGAAGCTGGTTTGCGCTCACCGAGTTTTCGCGCCTCCCGCGCGAGGTCTTTCGCGGGCTGACCGAGGTCGTGTTTGTCTATGCGCTGCCCACCGTCATCGTGACCAACATCCCCGCCCGCGCGCTGCTCGGCGGCATCGACCCGGCCGCCGCCGCCTGGCTCGCCGCCGTCGCCGCCGCGTGGTTCGGCCTTGCCGTTTTCGTCTTCCACCGCGGCCTGCGACGCTACGCCAGCGCGAGTTCATGACGGGACCCGCGGCGCCCGCAAATCCCAAAAACCAAAAACCAAATTCCAAATCCCAAATTCCAAAAAACGGAGGCGCTTCGCGCCGGTGCCGGTCCGTCTTTTGTTTTTTTGGAGGATTTATTTTTTGGGATTTGGGATTTGCGAGCGCCGCGGGCCCCGTGTTTGTTTCCCTGTTTCTCCGTGTCCCTCGAAAGACTCCAGCAACGCCTCGCCTACGCATTTGGCAATCCCGCGCTTCTCGAATGCGCGCTCACGCATCCGTCCTATTTGCAGGACAACCCCGATGTCGCCGAAAGCAACCAGCGCCTCGAATTCCTCGGCGACGCCGTCCTGCAACTCGTATTGAGCGAAACCCTTTTCCACGTCTTCCCCGGCGACCGGGAGGGCGCGCTCAGCCAGCGCCGTTCGCTGCTTTCCAATGGGAAATTTCTCTCCACCCTCGCGCGCAAGATCGACCTGTCCCTCCACCTCCGCCTGGGCGCCAGCGAGGAGCAGGGCGGCGGGCGCAACCGCGACTCCTCGCTGGAGGACGCGATGGAGGCGATCATCGGCGCGATTTACCTGGACGGCGGCCTGGCGGTCGCGCGGCGCGTCGTGCTCGGGCTCATCGGCTCGCTGCCCGAGCGCATTGCCGCCGAGCAGCCCGCCGACAATCCCAAGGGCCGCCTGCAGGAGCAGGTGCAACCCGGGCATGGCAACAATGCGCTCCGCTACGATGTCACGCACATTTCCGGCCAGGATCACGCCCGCGAATATGAAGCCGTTGTGTGCCTGAACGGCGAGCCGTTCGGCACCGGCCGCGGCACCTCAAAAAAAGCCGCCGAGGAAGCCGCGGCCCGCGAGGCGCTGGCCAGGCTGCAAGGCGGCGGCGGCGCAGCCTGAGTTTTGAGAAAATGGGAGGCATGAGAAAACGGGAGGCATGGGAGATATGGGAAGTATGGCGTTCTCCAGGGTGCCATATCTCCCATATCTCCCATAACTCCCATGCCTCCCCTATCTCCCATTTTTCCGAAACCACCGGCAGTACGGAAGGCCCGGCGGCCGGCCGCGGCCGCACAGGCGGCCTCCCACGCATCCGCGGCCTGACGCAAGGTCAGGCCCTGCGCGCCGCGTAACATCACTTAACGATAAAACCATGCTCCTCTTGCCGGCGCTTTCCGCCCCGTGTTGGGTGGCCGCAATTGATGAATCCTTCCCGATGCCCTGTTTCCCGTCCGGGTTTGCCGTTCAGGCTGGCGGTGTTGTTTTTTCCCGTTCTGGCGGCGGCGATGGCGGCCGCGCCGCCGCCGCAGCCATCGCCGTTTTGCATCCAGCGTGACGTGCTCGACGCCGACCGCGGCGAAATCGCGCCGCCCGGGGGATGGCGGGACACCGGCGCGGGGCCGCTGCCGGTGGCGAACTTCACGGCCGGTTACGATTTCGCGGTGCCGGAGGACGGCTGGTATGTGCTTTCGTTTCACCACCTGCCGCCGCTCGCCCGCGAGGTTTTTGTGGACGGGCGGCGCGTCTCGCTTTACCTCGGCCTGAGCATGAGGCCGGCGGCCGAGTGGGCGGGCAAACCGCCGGAGGCCGGCGCGGGCTGGACCAGGGAGACCAGCCTGCCGCTCACCGCCGGGCGCCACACGCTCACGGTCAAACGCGTGGGGCGCATGGCGTTTCCGGCGGGGTTTGCGCGCGCGTGGAAAATCGAGGCGGCGGGCGGGTCGCCGCGCGACCGGGTCGAGGCGCGCATCATGGGGCGGCGGGAATTGCGCCGGGGCGAGACGCTCCGGCTCCGGCTCACCGGCGGCGGCGGCGGCATCGCGGCGGCTTACGACATCGTGCGCATCGACGGGATGAGCGGCGCGGAAACACCGGTGGCGCGCGCGGAGTTTCCCGCGTCGCCGGAGATGCGGGTGCTCGACCTCGACGTGCCGTGCGGCGAGGAGGGCGTGTTCGCGCTCGCGGCGGAATCGGGCGGCGAAAAAATCGGCGCGGACGGGTTCATCGCGAACGGCGGCGGCGTTTATTTTGTCATCGACACCGGCACTGCGCCCGCGACGACGCTGACGCCGTCGCTGACGCCCGTGCCTGCGCCGTTGCCGTCTCCCGCATCCGCGCCGTCGCCCGCGCTGACGTCCGCGCCCGCGCCCGCGCCCGCATCCGCGCCCGCGTCAGCGCCGTCGCCGGGAGCGGACGCCGGGTTGCGCCGCCGGCTGGCGTTCGACATCGACTGCGTGGCCAACACCGTCAACGGCGCCGCCGTCCGCGCGGGGGAAAATTACTGGGAGGCCAACGGCGCGACGCGCGTCGTGGCCGCGCCCGCGGGCCGTTATCGCGAGGGCAACGACGGGCGCGGCCCCGGCGTGGACCCGCATCCGCGCGCGGCGGCGGAGAATTTTTCCGGCTTCGCCTACCTGCTCGAAAACGTCGCGCCGGGCCGGCCGCTCATCATCGAGATCGAGCATCCCGACGACGACTGGCGCTCGGTGTGCGTGTCCATCGTCGATGTGTTCGGGCGGCGCGGCGCGGACGGGAAAATGCAGGGCTGCCTGCCGCCGGCGTTCGGCTACGAGACCGGCGGTTATCTGCCGCTCTCAAACACCATGCTCACCGAGACGGCGATGTTCTGGCCGAACGGGCGCGACGTGCACCTCGGCCTTGTCAGCAGCCGCCCCGGCAAGCGCGCGGCGGCGGCGCGCATCCGCGTGTTCGAGGTGGAGGGCGCGCTGCCGCCGCGCGGCGTCACCGGCGGCGGGCGCGTCGTCGGCATGTGGATGGAGGAGCACGAGCGCTGGCACACGCATTTCAACACGCCGGTGGACGCCAGCCCCGCCGCGCGCGATTTCATCGGGTTGAAGCGCACGGTGGAGTGGCTGGCCCACACCGGCGTCAACGCCTTCTGGCCGACCGCGGTCGCGTATCAGCAATGCACCTACGACTCGCCGGTTCTCGACGGTTTTTTGCTCAAGCCCTACAACATCCCGCGCCTGAGCGCGCTGTTGTGCGAGAAGCACCGGCTCGGCTACCTCGCGGAGATCTTCCTCGCGCGCCTGCGCCATTTCGACGAGCACGTGATGACGGCGGGCGTCGAAAACCCCTCCGACCTCTACACGCGCTCGTGGTGGGGTTTCAGCATGGAGGGCAGGGAGCCCGGCGGCACCTGGCCGTATTGGAACGTGCTGCACCCGCGCGTGCAGGACATGATGATTTCCATCTACGGCGAACTGGCCGACTCGCTGGCCGACACGTCGTCCTTCATCGGGCTGTCGGGGCGGCTCGACGCCTGGCAGTGGGAGGGGCTTTACGCGCTCACCGGCATGGACTGGGGCTACGAGGACTGGACGGTGCGGCTGTTTGAAAACGAGACCGGCATCGCGGTGCCCGACGGCGGCGACCCGGAGAAACGCTTCGCGGCGCGCCACCGTTTTCTCACCGGTGAAAAACACAAGCCGCGCTGGGCCGCGTGGCGCTGCGAAAAGGTGACCGGCTTCCTCCTGCGCCTCGCGGCGCGCATGCGCCAGGCGAAGCCCGGCGTCGTGTTTTATCTCTGCGGCGACGCCCGGCAGGACGAGAACCACGGGCCCGGCCTTTCGGAAAACATCCTGGAGCGCCTGCGCGACTCCGGCATCGACCTGGGAAAACTCGCCGCCGCGCCCGGCGCCGGCGTGCTGCCGTCCGCGGCGTTCGGGCGCGGCAAGACCTTCACCTATCTCGCCGACCAGCGCTCCCACGACCGGCTGCGCGACCCCTTGTATTCGAGGGCCGGATACAACCGCGAGCGCGGCTTCGCGCTCTACGGCGCGTATCAGGAATGGGGGCCGGAGTTCCCGCTCGCGAAACTCGGCGCGCCGCTGCCCCGCTGGCATTACTGCTCGGCGTCCGCCGCCGCGGGCGTCAACGCCCTGGAGCCGCTCGCGTCGGCGCTGGCCGGGCAGGACTCGATGGTCATCCGCGAGGGCGGCTACCCGCTCATTTACGGGCGGCGCGAGTTTCACGCCCGCTGGATGGAGGAGTTCTCCCGGCTGCCGCGCCTTCCGTTCGAGCCGGTGGAGTTTGCCCGCGATCCCGTCGCCGTGTGGCGGCGCGGGGAGCCGGGCAGGCTGCTCTTTTACGCGGTGAACCGCGAGCATTACCCGGTCGGGCTCTCGCTCGAAATCGCCGGCGCCGGCGCGGTCGCCCCGCTCGGGCGCGCCGGGCGCGTGCCGCTGGAAAACGGGCGGCTGGAACTGAGGCTGGAGCCGTATCAACTGCTCTCGTTCGAGGCGCCCGCCGGCGCGGTCATCCGGTCGGCGCGGGCGGCCGTGCCGGAGGACAGGATCGCGTTCGTGCGCGGGCGGCTGGAGTCCGCCCGCGAGTTGCTCGACCGGATCGAGCGCGGCCCGTTTCGCGGGTCGTTTTCCGAACGCGAACGGCGGCGCTGCCGCGACATCGCGGACGAGGCGGCGGCGGCGTTCGCCCGCGGCGCCTGCTGGCGCGCGCGCACGCTGCTTTCGTCCGCGCCGATGATGGCCGCCTACGAAAAAACCGGACGCTACCCCGACCGGCAGGTCGAGACGCGCTTCCCGGACTTGATGGAAAACCTTGCGGGCGGACGCTTCGAGCCGGACGACCCGTTCATCGACGCCGGCGCGCTCGCCCGCTTGTGCGCGCCCGGCGGCGGCGGCCTGGTTGACTCGGAGACGTTCAACCCCGAGTGGCGCTTCGCGCGCGTGGTCGCGGCCCGGGACGGCGCCGTCGAGGCCGGGCTGGAGGCGCCCGCGCCGGCATTGTATCAACTCCACATCGGCCATGTCGCGCGCGCCGCCGGCCCGATCAAGGTCGCGCTCGGCGGCAAACCCTGCGCGCCGCCCGCCGGGGCGCGCGTGCCGGGCGCGCCGGAGAAAAGCGTGACGCCCCCGGTGCTCCTGCCCGGCGGCGTGACGCGCGTGCGTTTCGAGGGCGCGGACGGCTTCGGCATCTACGCCCTGAAACTCGTCCCGCAACTCCGCGCGCTCGACACGACGCGCTGGGCCGTGGCCGGGCCGTTCGAGGGTTTTTGGAAAAACGCGGCGATGAAGGACGAAAACGTGCGGCGCGGCATGGAGACCGTTTACGGCCCGGAGAACGACCCGTCGCCGTCGGCGGTGTTTCGCAACGAAAACAACCGCGCGATCCGCTGGACGACCGCCGCCGCGCCGGTCGGCGCGCACGAGGACGCCGGCGTGAACTTCGCCACGCGCGCCGGGCTCCCCGGCTACGGCATCGGCTACGCGCAGACGTTTATTGAAAGCCCCGACGACCGCGACGTGCTCATCTACATCGGCACCGACTGGTGGGCCAGCGCGTGGCTGGACGGCGCGCCGCTCAAGCCCGCCGGCAACGAAAAAATCCGGCGCGACACCGGCGCGTGGTTCAACGCGTGGAAACCGCGCCCCGCCGCCGCGAAACTCAAAAAGGGCGTGAACCGCCTGCTGGTGAAAAACCAGGGTGGCTCGCTATACAGCTGGTTCACCTGCCGCATCACCGACGCCGGCGGCCTGCGCATCGAGCCGGACGCGGCGGCGTTTGCGCGCTGATTGTTTCACACCATGAAAACGTCACCCAAAACAGCCTTTCCTGAAAACTTTGTCTGGGGCGCGGCCACCTCCGCCTACCAGATCGAGGGCGCGTGGGATGCCGACGGCAAGGGGCCGTCCATCTGGGATGCCTTCACGCACGAACCGGGCCGCGTCTTCGAGGATCAGAATGCCGATGTCTCCTGCGACCATTACCATCGCTGGCGGGAGGACGTGGCGCTCATGCGGGAGCTGGGGCTGGGCGCCTACCGGTTCTCGCTGTCATGGAGCCGCGTCCTGCCCGGCGGCACCGGCGCGGTGAACGGGAAGGGCATCGCCTTTTATGATGCGTTGATCGACGCGCTGCTTGGGGCGGGAGTGACGCCCTGGGTCACGCTGTATCATTGGGATTTGCCGCTGGCGTTGCAGAGAAAGGGCGGCTTTCTGAATCGCGACATCGTGGAGTGGTTCGGCGACTATGCCGCGCTCGTGGCCGGGCGTTTCGGCGACCGGGTCGGGCACTGGATGACCTTCAACGAGCCGCCGGTCATCATCGGCTTCGGGCATCAGCGCGGGCGGAACGCACCCGGGCTGCGCCTGCCGTTTGCCGACTGCCTGCTCGGGGCGCACCACTTGCTGCTGGCGCACGGGCGCGGCGTGCAGGCCTTGCGCGCGGGCGCGCGCCTCCCCGCAGGAATCTCCATCGCGCATACCAGCCGGGAGCGCATCCCGATGGAGGAGACGCCGGAGCATGTCGGGGCGGCCCGGCGCGATTATTTTTCATGCAGGCAACGCAACTTCTGGGATCTGGCCTGGTGGGCCGACCCCGTGGTGTTCGGGCGCTATCCGGCGGACGGGCTGGAGGCGTTCGCCGCGGATTTGCCGCCGGTCACGGACGCCGACATGGCGTTGATTTCGCAACCCGTGGATTTCCTCGCCTATAATTGCTATTCGGGCTGGCCGGTCCGCGCCGGCGCCGGCGGCGCGCCCGAGGATGTTCCCGGCGCCTGGGGGCCGGGCAACCCCAGGGGCGCGCGCCCGTGGCTGAGCGTTGTCCCCGACGCGCCCTATTGGGCCGCGCGTTTCCAGACGGAGCGTTACAAACTGCCCCTGGTTTTCACGGAGAATGGTTTTAACAACATTGATTTCGTCCATCATGACGGGCGCGTGCATGACCCGCAAAGGATGGATTGCGCCTCCGGCTATCTTCGCTCCATCCGCCGCGCCATCGGCGAGGGCTGTCCGGTGCGGGGCTATTTCCACTGGTCCCTGCTCGACAATTTCGAGTGGAGCGACGGTTTCAGCGAACGCTTCGGCCTTGTCCACGTCGATTATCGCACGCAAAAACGCACGCCCAAGGATTCATTCGCATGGTATGCCGGCGTCATCCGAAGCAATGGGGCATCCCTTTGACACCGCCGCCCGCCGCGCCTGTAAATATAAAATATTATATTCCCAAAATACAAATCCGCGCATTTTTCACCACCCGCCGCACACGCATCATGAAAAACAAAATCCGCTTCGGACTTTTTGGCTGCAACATGTATCGCACGCGCGACCTCATGGACGCCGCGAAAGCCGCCGCCGGCGCCGCCGTCGAGGTCGCCGCCTGCTTCGACATCGACCCGGCGAAGGCCCGCCATGCCGCCGAAAAATACGGCGGGCGCGCCTTCGCCGCCGAGGAGGAGTTTCTCGCCTGCCCGGAGGTCGATGTCGTGCTGATCAGCCTCCCGCCGTATTTGCACGCCGACGCCTTCGCCCGCACCGCCCGCGCCGGGAAGGATGTCTATTTGGAAAAACCGGTCTGCGTAAACCAGGCGGGCCGCGAAAAAATCCTCGCCGCGCACAGGCAATGGCCCGTGCGCTGCTACGTCGGCCTGTCCTACCGCTACGTCACCCCGTATCGCAAGGTCGCCGAAATCCTCCGGCGCCCCGATGCGGGCCGCATCCTCGGCGTGCACCACCACTGGCTCGCGCCGGGGCGGGCGCCGGTTGACCCGTCGCAATACGGCTGGCGCCAGCGCCCCGAACAATCCGGCGGCGAACTCCTGCAACACTGCTGCCACGTGTTTGACTGGTTCTGGTGGCTCGGCGGCCCGATGGACTCGGTGACGGCCGCCGCCTACACCCCGCCCGGCGCGCCGCTCCCGCACGAGGAGCGCGAGATCACCGCCGCCTTTTTATACAAGAATGGCGGCATGGCCGTCTTCACCCTCTCCCAGAACAGCCACCAATACGTGCAGCGCGGCACGGTGCACGCGGAGGGGCTCGGCATCCAGTATCAATGGGGCAGGGACACTTTTGTGCGTGTATATAAAAACCGCGCCCGCGCCGCCGAGGAAACCTATGAGTGGTCGTTGTCAGACGAGCCCGGCGACGGCGGCGAGATCGACCGGAATACCGCGCAGATGAAGGATTTCATCGACGCGTGGCTCGCCGGGCGCGCGATGCCGGTCGGCGTGGAGGACGGCATCCGCGCCTACGACTGCACCTGCGCCATCCGCGAAAGCCACCGCTCCGGGCGGCGCGTGGATGTCTCCGGCGCCGGCGGCGGCGCGTTCAATCCCGGCGCGTGATGGGCATGAAAAAATTTCCGCCGCTTTTGCCGGTTGTCGCCCTGGTCTCCACCGCCGCCGCCCAGCCGCCGGCGCCGCCCCCGCTGCCCGGCACGCGGACGCTGGCGCGGGGCGGTCTCGTCGTGGAGGTCATGGACCCGGCGGCGCCCGGCCGCTACCACACCGGCGCGCGTTTTTCGCCCGTCGCCAATGTGCTGCGCGCGCGCCTGGGCGGACGCGAGTTTTTGTTTGCCCCGGCGGAGCACGACCCGCTGCGCGACAACGGCGGGCTCGCGATGGAATTCGACCTCCAGACCCCCGGCGGCCCGCCCGGTTTCGCCGAGGCCGCAATCGGCGGCTGCTACCTGAAGATCGGCGTGGGCACCCTGCGCAAGCGCGCGGAAAACTACGAATTCCACACGCCGCAGGAACTCGTCGAGCCCGCGCGAACCGCGGTGGAGTGGGGGGACGGCCGGGCGGTGTTCCGGCAGGTGTGCGCGCCGGTCAACGGCTACGCCTGCGCGCTCACGGCCGAGGTGCTCGTCGGCGGCGCGCGCGTGGAGGTGCGCTGCGTGCTGGAGAACACGGGCGGAAAGCCGTTCGGCACCGAGCACTACGCCCATAATTATTTCCTGTTCGACGGCGCGCCCGTCGGCCCCGGCTGCCGGCTCAAGTTCCCGTTTGAGTTCGAGGCCGGCGGACTCGGCGGCGGCGCGGCGCGGGACGGGCGGGAAATCATTTTCACCGCCGTGCCCGCCGCCGCCGTCAACCTCCGCATCGCGCCGCCCGCCGGCGCGCCCAACAGGGTCGCGGTGAGCCACGCGCTCACGGGCCAGCGCGTGCTGTGCCGGGTGTCGCGCCCCGCTTCGCGCGTGGCGGTGCATGCGACCGCGCGCTATCTCTGCCCGGAGCAGTTTGTCCGCATCACGCTCGCGCCCGGCGAAAAGGCGGAATGGACGCGCAGCTACGACTTCTCGACCGGCGACAGCCCGTGCCGCGAGGGGCGCGGAGAGCGAAAAAAGCAAAACCGCGGAAATCCGGCCGATCAATAATCATGAATCAAACGCAAGCCATGCCCGCGGCATCCTTTGGGAACCATTAAATTCAACCGCGAAGGACGCGAAGGACACGAAGAACAGAAAAAATGAAACTGAAAAAACAACGACCTTCAGGATTTCCTTCCTTCGCGTCCTTCGCGGTTATAAAAAACCAGCCATTATTTTGAACCACGTACCGAGTGAAGCGACAGTCTGACAAAACGCCAAAACACGCGAAAGCGATTCCTTCCTTTTCGCGACATTTCGCGTTTTTCGCGGTTTAAATAAATCGAACCATCTCAACCACTAATCTTCACTAAAAACAGGACACTAACAAACACTAATAAAACAAACAGGACATTGGCGCCCATTAATGTTTGGATTATTAGTGGGAATTAGTGGCTGGCAAAAAACGAACCGGTCATCCTGCCTTGTCCGCGGGCAGGAGGGCGCGCCATTTGCCCTTGACGGTTTGGAGTTTGCCGCCGGGGGACGGCACGCGCGCGGTCACGCCGGGCGGCAGATTCAGCGCCACTTGGATTTTATTTCCGGTTTTGCGCCATTTGCTTTTTATCAGGCCGCGCGGGGTCGGTATCACCGTGTCGCAACGCGTTCCGTGGAAAACCGGGGCGTAGGCTATGGATTTCCAGCCGGGGGCGGTCTGGCGGACGCCGCCCAGGGTTTGCATCAGGTGGAAGAGCGGGTGCGCGGACCAGGCGTGGGAAAAACTCTCGTCGGCGCGGCGCGGCGCGAAGTTTTCCCAGGTGGTGCCGTGCTCCACCATGCGGCCCCAGTGACGTTTTATAAAATCGACCACGCCCGGCCCGTGCCCGCGTTCGGACAGGAATGACAATATGTAAGTGACCCAGTAGGCGGAGGGGGCGGCCTTGTCGCACTTGTCCTCGCGGAGGTATGGCAGCAGCCGTTTTTCAAGGATCGTTTTCGCGTCGAGGCCGGGAACGTTCGCAATCAGGCCGAGCACCTGGGCGTGCAGGCTCGCGTCCCCGACGATTTCGCCGCCGGCGGTGAGGCCGTCGCGCAGCAGGCCGTCGGGCGCGACGAGGCGTGACAATGATTTCCTGATTTTATCCGCCCACTTGGCGAGCGCCGCGGACTCCGCGCGACGCCTGGTTTTCCCGGCAAGGAGCGCGAGGCGTTCGAGCGCGATGAGGAGCCACAAATTATACACACTGGGAAGGCCGTCCTTGTGCAGATCGGTCCAGTCCAGAAAGAGCCAGAAGCGTTCGTCGTAGCCGACGAGGCCGGTTTTTCCGTCGCGGTATTTTTTGAAATAACCGAGGGCGCGCTCCACGGCGTCGTGGTGGGTTTCAAAGGGTTCGGTCGAGCCGGTCTGCCAGTAATAATCCCAGAAGGTGAGGAACCAGATGAGCGTGAAATCGGGCAGGATGCAGCTGTGCGCGATGGTGGGGGCGTGCCCGTAGGTGAGGCCCTCGGGGGTGGTCTGGCCGGCGATTTGCGCGATGCCGCGGCGCAGGAGGCGGGCGTCGCCGCACAGGTGAAACGTGTTCCACGACTGCACGCGCGCGTCGCCCCACCACTGGGCCTGCTCGCGCCACGGGGTGTCCACATAGGCGTCGAGCGAGCAGCATTGCTGCGTCCAGGCGCAGGTTTCCCAGATTTTGTTCAAGGCATCATCGTCGCAGGAAAAACGTCCGGCCCGGCCGAGCGGATAGCCCTGCCAGCGCAGGGCGATGTGCAGCGTGAGCGGACGGGGGGAATTGCGCACGGTGACAATCATATAACGAAAGCCGAGCGCGTGATAAAATTCATGCGTGTTTTCGCCGGCGCGGCAGACGATGCGCCCGCCGAACGCCATGCGGCAGTGGGTGTCGGGAATATAATCGGGCGAGAGGTTTTCGCCGATGGTCTCAAAGTGAAGCGTGTCGATGATCTCGCCGCCGGCGCATCCTTCGATTGATATGGCGGGGCAGCCGACGACGGTTTTTCCAAAATCGACCAGATGGCTGGAGAACTGGTTTTCAGCCAGGGCGGGGACGGGGAGCGGCGGCGTCCCGCCGGGGTGGGTGGCGGTGGCACGGGCGGGGCACCCGTGTTCCGAACGCATGGGCGGGCCGCCCGTGCCGCGCAAATCCACGGGCGGGCCGCCCGTGCCACCCGGTCCGGGCGGCGGCGCCATGATTTTATCGGCGGAAGCGGCCGCGGGCTGGAAGGCGAAACCCTCCTCGTATCTGAAACGCGCGACATCGCGGATGTTTGTATAATCACGCGAGTCGGCGCCGGTCTGTCCGCCGATGACGGCGGCGGCGGGCCACCATTTTTCGGCGAGCTGCGGGATGCCCCGCGGCTCCAAATCCGCCCAGGGCATGTCGTGCCAGGTCTGGCTGCACGCGGGCGCCTTCCATGCGGCGTCGCAATCGCAGTCCGGGGCAAACCACTCCGGCGGCTCGATGCGCAGGTCGATGTGCTCCTGCGCGAACAGTTGCAGGCTGCCGGGGGCGCTGTCGCGGCGGATGCCGCCCTGGCGGCGGCAGAGCCAGGTCGCGTCGGTGACGACCCGGGTTTCGCCGGCGTCCAGCGCGGCGAGCAGGCCGGCGCGGCCTTGAAACACATATTGAAAATTGCCCGTGCCGGGGTTGTAGGCGCGGATGGCGATGAGGTTGCGGCCTTTTTCCAGATGCCGGGAGACGTCGATGGTGTCATAGGGCCAGTGCGACTGGAAGCCGCGCGCCGGGCCGCGGGTGACGTATTCCCCGTTTATATAAAGCCGGTAGGACTGGTCGGCCGTTATATGAAGAATCGCGCCGCGGGGCCTGGCTTTGAGCTCGAAGGTTTTGCGGAACAGAGCGAAACAGTGGTGCATGTCCCAAAACTGGTCGTCGGGCCAGATCCATTTCGCCTGTTTCAAGGCGGAGGGGACGGTGTTTTTTTCCGCGGCTTCCGAGGCGGGTTGTTTTTTCATGTTATTCATGGGTGCGGTCCGGGCGGCCATGGTGCATGGGCGGTTCGGAGCCTTTATTGCTATTTCTTCCGGCCTGCCTTCGTCCAGCATAAACGAGCAGGGCGCCGATGGCGCCGAGCGCCGCAGCGAGGCCGGCGATGCAGACGCGGCCGCGCGCGGGATTGGGCACGGCCAGCAGGAGCGCGGTGAACAGCGCGATCGCCAGCGTGAAGCGGCCCATGACCACCAGCTGCCGCCCGTCGTTGCCCTCGCCCACCTCGCTCGCGAAATGCACGGGGCGGCGCATCGTTTCAAAAAACCCGGCGACCTGTTTTCCGTAGGCGCCGTCGTCCGCGCGCCAGAAAAACATCGTCAGCAGAAACGCGCCCGTGCCGGTGGCGAGCACCCAGAGCACCGTGTGCTGGAGGTTCCAGTAGTCCGAGCCGGAGAAGGTCGCGAGCGACGAGGGGACAAGCGTCGCGGCGGCGGAAAACACCGCGGACCAGTGGGGCACCTTTTTTATAAACAGGCAGAGCAGCAGCGGCAGCGTCATGGGCATGACCAGCACCGCCGATATTTTCAGGGCGATTTCAAACACGCCGCGCCCGTCCTTGAGGCGCGACATGTAAAGCGCGAGCAGGATGATCAGGACGCCGAATATCACGGTGACAACGCGGCCCAGCCAGAGCTGGGCGGTCTCGCCCGGCGGCGGGCGGCGCAGGAGGCGGCAGAACGCGGGCAGCATGTCCTTCACAAACATGGCGGCGTTGCCGTTGAGGCCGGCGTCCATCGAGCTCATCGTGGCGGAGAACATCGCCACGACCATCATGCCGATAAGGCCGGCGGGGAGGAATTTCGAGCTGACGACGGCAAACGCGGCCTCGACGGGCTTTGGCATTCCCGAGGCGAGGATTTCATCGGCGAACAAAAGCCGGCCCGTGACGGGCGGGATGAACCACAGCAACGTGCCGGCGGCCATCAGCGCCAGCGTGAGCAGCGCGGCGCGGCGCGCCTCGCGCCCGTCCTTCACGGCAAAATATTTCGCGCCCGATTGCAGCGAGCAGAGGCTGACGATTTGTATCGCGCCGATGGCGACGGCCCACTCCCACGTGTAGGTTTGCTTCGGGAAGGCGCCGCCGGGTTTTATCAAGGCGAACTGCCCGTCGATGCCGGCGTTGTTTATGGCGTCGAGCAGGCCGCCGAAGCCGCCGAAGTGCACAAGGCAGAGGATGGCGATGAGGATGGTCATGCCCATCATTATCAAACCCTGGACAAAATCCGCCGCCATCACGGCCCATTTTCCGCCGGTGGTGGAATAAAACAGCACCACCAGCCCGAGCACCGGTATGACGAGGCCGATGGGCAGGCCGAAGGTGGTGGACGCATAGACGGCCAGGCCGAGCAGCCAGACGGCGGCGGTCAGCAGGAACACCGGC
>JAITDF010000743.1 GCA_031282705.1 Opitutaceae bacterium
TTCCTTTTCGCGACATTTCGCGTTTTTCGCGGTTTAAATAAATCGGACCATTAAACTCAACCACAGATGGACACAGATAAACACAGATTCGAACCATCGTTTTGTAAGTTTTTATCTGCGCCCCTCTGTGCCCATCCGTGTTTTAATAAAAACCAATGCATAATATGAATCCGGACAATGACAGCATAAAGCCCGCGTCCGCGCCGTGCCCGCTCGCGGCGATTGCGAGCGACGACTTGTTTGTCCACTACACGCTCGACCCGGCGCGGCTCGGCGACCGTCCGATGACTGAACGGCGGCTGGCCGACTTGCGCGGCTGTTTCGCGGACGGGGCCGCGTTCGAGGCGGCGCTCCGGCGGGGCAATCCGCTTTTATATTCGGTAAGCCCGGTCGAGCCGGCGTCCGGCGACGGCCAGCTGCACTACGGGCTGGGCGTTTTGCAGCCGGGAAAAATCGGCGCGGAATATTTTATGACAAAGGGCCATTTGCACGCGCACCGGCCCGCCGCCGAGGTTTACGTCGGGCTGGCGGGCGAGGGCGCGATGCTGCTGGAGGACGAGGCCACGGGCGAAAGCCGCCTGGTGCCGCTGCTGGCGCATTCGGTGGTGTATGTGCCCGGCCGCACCGCGCACCGCACGGTGAACACCGGCGCCGCGCCGCTTGTATATATCGGCATTTATCCGTCCAACGCCGGGCACGACTACGCGCCGGTGGCCAAAAACAATTTCCGCCACGTCGTCATCGAGCGCGACGGCAGGCCGGCGCCCGTCCCGCGCGCGGAAATTAAAAACCGCCGGCTCGCCGGCTCGCCGGTCTGAACTCGATTGCAGTCGATTGCAGTCGATTTCAGTCGACTTAAATCGACCCAAACCAAACCAGCCCGCTCCGCCACATGAAAACAAAACTGCTCCCGAAACTCCTCCTCCCGCTCCTTGCCCCTGCCTGCGGCGTTGCGCTCGCCGCCGGTGACGGCGGCACGCCGCTCCGCCGCGTCGTTTCGCTCGACGGCGCGTGGCAGATCGCCGAGGGCGGCATGGCGCAGCCGCCCGCCGCCTCCGCCTTCAACCGCACCGTCTCCGTCCCCGGACTCGTTGACATGGCGCGGCCCGCCTTCGAGGCCGTCGCCCCGCCCGTCGCCAACCGCCGGCAACTCCCGCAAAAGGACCCCAGGCGCGACGCCTTCTGGTATCGCCGCGTCTTCACGCTCGATGGCCCCGTGCCGCCCGCCGCCACGCTCAAAATCGGCAAGGCCATGTTCGGCGCGCGCGCGTTTCTCAACGGCCGGCAACTCGGCGACCACGCGTCCAGTTTCACGCCCGCGCTCCTCGACGCGCGCGCCGCGCTCAAGCCCGGCGAAAACGAACTCCTCATCCGCGTCGGCGCCGACCGCGACGCCGTCCGCCCCGCCGTGCCCGACGGTTTCGATTTCGAAAAAAGCCGCTACATCCCCGGCATCTTCGACTCCGTGCAACTCATCCTCTCCGGCGCGCCGCGCATCGAAAACATACAAATCGCCCCCGACCCCGCCAACAACCGCGCGCGCATCCGCGTCTATGCCGCCGCCGCCGATAGTTTTGGAGTGCGGCGAGTTCTCGCCGCTTTTGACGGGGGAATTTATTCCCCCGCCCCGCCCGCCCCCGCCCCTGCGAATCCCTTTCCCCCCTCGGGCGGGCAAATGAATTTGCCCGTCGAAAGCGGCGATGAATCGCCGCACTCCAAAAATACCCCCGCCGATGTCACCCTCGAAATCCGCGAGTGGAAAAGCCGCCGCGTCGTCGCCACCGCCGCCGGGCAACTCGACGCCTCCGGCGAAACCGATTTCGTCCTCCCCGTCGCCGACGCCCGCCTCTGGTCGCCCGCCGACCCCTTCCTCTACGAGGCCGCCGTCCGCACCGCCGGCGACGAACTCACCGCGCGCTTCGGGATGCGCGAATTTCATTTCGACAAAGAAACCGGACGCCCCTTTCTCAACGGAAAGCCCCATTACCTGCGCGGCTCCAACATCACCCTCTACCGCTTTTTCGAGGACCCGGCGCGCGGCGCCCTGCCGTGGGACCGCGACTGGGTGCGCGCGCTCCACCGCCGCGCCCGCGACATGCACTGGGAGGCGCTCCGCTACTGCATCGGTTTCCCGCCGGAGTTCTGGTATGACATCGCCGACGAGGAGGGCATCCTCATCCAGGACGAGTTTCCCATCTGGTATCTGCGCACGGACTGGCCGCCCGAGTTGAAAACACCGCAGCTCGTCCGGGAATACGCCGAATGGATGCGCGAACGCTGGAACCACCCCTGCGTCGTCATCTGGGACGCCAGCAACGAAACCATCTCCACCGAAACCGGCCCCGCCATCGCGCAAGTCCGCGCCCTCGACCTTTCCGACCGCCCCTGGGACAACAGCTACGAGCCGCCCGCGCGCCCCGGCGACGTCCTCGAAGAGCACCCCTATCACTTCGGCAGCCGCCCGCCGGGCGTGAACTTCCGACTCAGCGGCCTCGCCAACGCCGACCCCGCCCCGTGGAAAAAACGGACCGCCGCCCTCCCCGCCCCCGCCGGCTTCGGCGTCATCATCAACGAATACGGCTGGCTCTGGCTCAACCGCGACGGCACGCCCACCACGCTCACCGAAAAACTCTACCAAAACCTCCTCGGCCCCGGCTCCACCACCGCGCAACGCCGCCGCCTCCACGCCCGCTGGCTCGCCGCCGACACCGAGTTCTGGCGCTCCCGCCGCACCGCCGCCGGCGTGCTCCACTTCACCATGCTCGGCTACGACCGCCCCGACGGCCAGACCAGCGACCACTGGCTCGACGTCAAAAACCTCGTCTGGGAGCCGGAGTTTTACCGCCATGTCCGCGACGCCTTCGCGCCCGTCGGCGTCGCGCTCGACGCGTGGGAGGAAACCCACCCGCCCGGCCTCACCCGCGACTTCTCCTGCATCATCATCAACGACACCGGCGAACCGCGCGCCGGCACGCTCGCCCTCCGCCTCCGCCGCGACGGAAAAATCCTCGCCGAAAAAACCCGCGCCATCACCGTGAAACCCTTCGGGACCGCCCGCGAAACCTTCGAACTCACCCTGCCAAAAACCAACGGCCCGTGCGAGCTGGAGGCGGTTTTGCCCGGCACGCCTTCCGGCGACATCCGCAGCGTCCGCGATTTCATCATCCACCCGCTCATCCCCGCCGCCGCCCCCGC
>JAITDF010000093.1 GCA_031282705.1 Opitutaceae bacterium
GGAGCGGCAGCATGGCGCTGCGCCTGACCGGGTAATGCGTGATGACTTCGTCGATGCGCAGGAGGGTTTCGGGTTTGAGATTCATTGAAAATGCGGAAGGTGGAATGCGGAATGCGGAGCGTGGATGGTGAAACGCCGGGTCAGCTTTTCTTTGCGCGGGCCCCGGCGATGGCGCGGAGTTCCCTGGCGGCAAGACGGTCGTTTTCACGGCCCAGGGTTTTCCTGACTTTGATGAGTTCTTCCAGACTCAGCGCCAGATTGGTTTCACCACAGAAAACAATGCGCAGATTCTGGTCTATAATGATGTCGGCGGCATCAAGCAAATGGTCGAGCTTGTGCTCATAAACAAGCGCGAGGGCGCGTTTGTGCCGGATGATGCGCTGTTCGTGGGTGAGCGAGAGATTGTGTTCGACAAGCCCCGGATCGATTCCCGCGCGCGCCGCCTCCTCCACCGCCGGCGTGCGTGGAAGCGGGGTTCGAGGTTGCGTGTTTGTCGCTGGATTCATGTGCGAATTGATTTGTTTCAGCCTTTCAGCCTTTTGTCTCACCGGTCGCACTCGCCCATGACGAAGTCGAGCGAGCCGAGGATGGAGACGATGTCGGAGATCATCACGCCGACGCCGATTTTCGGGAGAATGGAGAGGGTGGAGAACGAGGGGCTGCGGATTCTCATGCGCCAGGGGACGCCGCCGCCCTTGCTCACGATGTGGAAGCCGAGGATGCCCTTGGGGTTTTCCGCCTCGAAATACACCTCGCCGGGCGGCAGCCGCGGGCCTTCGGTCGCAATCATGAAGTTGTTGATGAGCGCCTCCATCGAGGTGAGCACCTGGTCCTTCGGCGGGGCGAGGATGCCGCGGGCGTCCTTCGCCTGCCAGTCGCCGCCGGGGAAGTTCGCGACGGCCTGCCGCACGATGCGCACGGACTGGCGCATCTCCTCGCCGCGCACGAGGTAGCGGTCGTAGCAATCGCCCGTGGCGCCCACGGGCACGTCGAAGTCGTATTGCCCGTAGCCGCTGTAGGGTCTGTCCTTGCGCAGGTCGAGGGGCGCGCCGGAGCCGCGCAGGTTCGGGCCGGTGAGCCCGTGGGCGATGGCGTCCTCCCGCGAAATCACGCCGATGCCGACGGTGCGGTCCATGAAGATTTTGTTGCGCGTGAGCATCGAGGTGATCTCGTCGAGCGCGCGGGGAAACTGTTCGCAAAACCCGCCGACGCGGCCCAGCCAGCCTTCGGGGACATCGCGCGCCACGCCGCCGATGCGCGCGTAGCTGGTGGTGAAGCGCGCCCCGGTCAGCTCCTCGAAGAGCGTGTAGAGTTTTTCGCGCTGGGTGAAGCACCAGAGCATGGGCGACCACGCGCCGACATCGAGCGAGAACGCCCCCAACCCGGTGAGGTGCGAGGAGATGCGCGCCAGTTCGCAGGTGACCACGCGGATGGCCTGGCAGCGCGGCGGCACTTCCAGCCCCGCGAGGCGCTCGACGGCGATGGCGTAGGCGGCGTTGTTGGCGAGCGGCGCGAGGTAGTCGAGGCGGTCCGTGTAGGGCACGAACTGGTTGCAGGTCATGTTCTCGGCGATTTTCTCGTCGCCGCGGTGCAGGTAGCCGATGACCGGGTCGCACTTCGTGACGGTGTCGCCGTCGAGTTCGAGTTGCAGGCGCAGCACGCCGTGCGTGGAGGGGTGCGAGGGGCCGACGGAGAGCGGCATTTTTTCGCCCTCAAACTCGTCGTGCTCCGCCGCCTGCGCGGCGCGGGTGGCGTTGTCGGGAAAGGTGAACTCGGTGGGCATGGAGGAAAATGGCTGGAAAGGGAAAGGCTGAAGAGGTGGAGGGCGGGAGGTGTGCGGCTTGTGCGGGAGGTGTTGCGGTTTGTAAAGGTGAGCGTGGTTTGTCGCGGGCGTCGGCGTTTGTCCGGATTGTTTGCGGGTTTTCAGTCCTTCAACTTTTCAGTTTTTCAATTTTGGAGAACCTCTAAAAATTAAAGACCAATCAACCGCGAAAGGACGCGAAAAATCGCGAAATTTTTCAAAATGATTTTCTCTTAAACAAATTATCCGGCTTCCTCCGGTTTTATATTTCGCGTCCTTTCGCGTCTTTTCGCGGTTAAAAACTGAATGCTTAGAGGTTCCCTTTTCAACCTTCAGCCTTTCAGCCTTCAGCCTTTGGCTTTTCGCTGCCTTCGCTCCAGCTTTCGTCCTTGGCGCGCGGTTCGGCGGCGCCGGGGTTGAGGCCGCCGGGAGCGGCCACGAACGGGCCGCCGGCCATCGGGGCGGCGATGACTTTTGTGTTTACGACCGAGCCCACGTCGGCGTCCCAAAGCCCGGTCTCGATGCCGGCCAGCGGAAAATCCTTGCGAAGCGGATGGTGCGCGTAGCCGTCCCACATCAGGATGCGGCGCAAGTCGGGATGGCCGGTGAAGGTGATGCCAAACATGTCGTAGGCCTCGCGTTCGTGCCAGTTGGCCGCGGGCCAGAGCCCGGTCATGCTGGGCATCTCCGGTGCCGTGTCGCCCGCGCAATCGGCGGTGATGCGCAGGTAGTCGTGGCTGGTGTGCGAAAACAGATGCCACACCACGGTGAAGCGGGGGGAGGCCCCCGGCGCCCAGTCGATGGCCGTGAGGTCGGCGAGGTGGTCAAACCCATGCTCGTCGCGCAGGCAGCGCAGCAGGGCGACCGCGTCGTCCGCGGGCACGTTGACGGCGGGATGGTCGGCCGAGGCGCGCGGCGTGACGCGGGGGAAGCGGGCTTGGAGGGCGGCGATGATGCCGGCGGCGGTGTTGGCAGTGGCGGCGGCGGCGGTGTTGGCAGTGCTGATGCCGGCGGTGCCGGTGTTGGCAGTGGCGGCGGCGGTGTTGGCGGCGGGCATGGGTTGTTGTGGAAATTATAAAAACGTCCGCGCGGGCGGTCACGACAGCAATTGCTTGAGCGCGGGCTCGCGTTTGATTTTGGCCTGCATCTTGATGAGCGCGTCGAGCAACGCCTCCGGGCGCGGCGGGCAGCCGCTCACGTAAACATCGACCGGGATGATGCGATCCACGCCCTGGAGCGTCGAGTAGCTGCGATACATGCCGCCCGTGCTCGCGCACGCGCCCATGGCGATGACCCATTTCGGCTCGGCCATCTGGTCGTAGATGCGGCGCACGTGCGGGGCCATCTTGTAGGTGACGGTGCCGGCCACGATCATGCAGTCCGACTGGCGCGGCGAGAAACGCATGACTTCGGCGCCGAAGCGCGCGATGTCGAACTTGGCCCCGCCCGCGTGCATAAGCTCGATGGCGCAGCAAGCGAGGCCCATGGGCATGGGCCACACGGAGTTGGCGCGCAGCCAGTTGATGACGGCGTCGAGCCGCGAGACGACGACATCGCCCTCGATTTTGGTGTTATGCGCCGGTTCGGAGTTCGCGGAGACCATGTGTTGGAAAAAGCAGGAAACCCCAAATCTAGCCGCTTGCAAACCACGTGCAAGGTCATTTAACCCCCGGTTTTTTGGCTGCCAAAGCGGGTGCGAAGGCGGGCGTGATTCACTGATGTTACTGATGTTACGCGGCGGCC
>JAITDF010000753.1 GCA_031282705.1 Opitutaceae bacterium
CCCCGGTCATCCCGCCGCTCTGATTGCGGGATTGCCAGACGCCGGAAAACAAACAGGGTCGTGCGAATATGCCAATGACAGTCGAACAAGTTTTAACGGAGACACGCCGCTGGCCGGAGGAACAGGTGGAAATGCTGTTTGAGCGCTTGCTGGCGGGCAATTACCGCCTGCCCGATCCCGCGCTTGATGCCGATTGGGCGCGTGAATTGAAAAGCCGGGTTGATGACATTGAGAGCGGACGCGAACAAGGCATCCCCGGCGAAGAGGCCATGACCCGCGCGCGCAAAATCGCCGGCCTGTGAAACCCTTTCGTTTCCACCGCAAGGCGGACGCGGAGTTCGCGGAAGCGGTTGCGCATTACGCGGGCATCAGCCCCGGCGCTCGGCCTGCGTTTTTGCGCGGCCATCCACGGGCTGATCTCCGAGATACGCGCCTCGCCTGAACGATTCCGAATGATCATGCCCCCGGTGCGCCGTCATTTCCGCCATCCTTTTCCCTATGCCGTGCTCTACGTGGTCCGTCCGGATTGCGTGTGGATTGTCTCCGTGTGCGCGTTCAAGCGCGATCCCAATCACTGGCGGGAAAGGCTGTGAGCGCCGCGTCCGGTCTCGTGCCGCCCGTCCGCCGGCCCGCGAGGAGCGCCGTCCCGCTCCGCGAGGCTGGCCCCGCGCCGTGACGTTGCGCATTCCATTAGCGGAATGCAGTTTCTTATCCCCCGAAGGCTTCCTCTTGAACAAGCCTCGCAACCGCCAACGCTTCAAACCGCCGCGACCGGACACCCGGCATCGCACACCTCCCGCACCCAAGCCATGCTGTTTCCATTTCCCTGAAAATCCCCATGACCGCATCGAATTCCTCCGCCCGCCCGCTCCCGCCGACGCTCTCGCCGAACTACCGGTGGTTGATCATGGGGTTGTTGATAATCATCGGCTACCTGAACCAGTTCGACCGGCAGACCGTCTCCGTCCTCAAGACCACCATCAAGGCGGCTTTTGAAATCGACGACTCCGGCTACGCGCTGCTTGTGAACGCATTCACCGCCTGCTACGCCGTGGCCTACATCGGCAGCGGCTGGGTCGTGGACCGCATCGGGCCGCGCGCCGCGCTCACGCTGTTTGTGGCGGCGTGGTCGCTGGTGACGGTCGGCTGCGGCCTGACCACGGCGCTCTGGGTCATGGTGATTTTGCGCGGGCTGCTCGGGCTGGCGGAGCCGGGGATTTTTCCCGTGACCATGCGCGTGTCCACGGTGTGGGCGCCGGACAAAAACCGCGGCGTGTTCATGGCGCTCGCCACCATCGGCACCAGCATCGGGAGCATCACGGCGGTGCCGGTGATCGCGTGGCTGACCATCCATTTCCACTGGCGGCTTTCGTTTGTCGTGCCCGGCGCGCTCGGCGTGCTGCTGGCGTGGGTGTGGTGGCTGAAATACCGCGAACCGTCCGCGACGGCAGGGCGGTCTCGCCGAGACCGCCGCGAACACCAAGAGGCAGACGACGCCGGTTTCGGCGTTCCGAGCGAAGCGAGAAGCCTGACAACCGCCCTACCCAATGCCCCCGCCGCCGCACCGCCAGCCCCGGCGCTTCCGTGGACGAAACTCTGGCGGCGTCGCCCGCTCTGGGGCGTGATCCTCGTGCGCCTCATCAGCGATCCGGTTTGGTATTTTTGCCTGTTCTGGATGCCGGGGTATTTGCAGGAATCGAAACACGTCTCCATCGGCCTGCTCGGCGTGATCGGCTGGATTCCGTTCCTGTGCGCGACGCTCGGCGGGCTGGCGTTCACCGCGCTGTCCGATTACCGCGCGAAACTCGCCGGGCTGCGCGGGCGCAAATATCTCGTCATGGCGACGGCGGCGGCGGGGCCGCTTTGCTGGCTGATACCGCATGCGCCCATAATGCCGACCATCGTGCTGTTTTGCATCATCGCCGTGCTGTGCAACGCCTGGCTCGGCTCCATCGCGCCGGTCATCGCGCAGATTTTCCCGATGGGAAACGTGGCCAGCGTTTACGGCATCGCCGGCGCGTTTGGCGCGACGGGGGCGATTGTGTTCAACTGGCTCATCGGCCAGGCCGCGACGCTGCTCGGCATGGACACGCTTTTTATAATCATGGGCTGCCTGCACCCGTGCGCCGCGCTCGTGATGGCATTTTTCATCCGCGAAAAGGACATGCTGAAAGAATGATGGCAAACCGTCTGCCCGCAAAGCGCGGGGCGGGATCGAGCCCCGGCCCGCGTGCGTTCCGCCAGTGGAACCGTTGTTGTTTCCACGCTCCGGGCGGGGTTGCCCGGCATGGCGATCAGGCCAAGAAACGGCCTGTCCTTTAACCCGGAGTCTGTCCTTTAATCCGGCGTCAGCCTTTTGAATCCTTGCATCGTGCCATGAAAAAAACACCCCCCGTGAAATCTCCGCTGGCGGCTCTTGCCGCCGTCATATGCATTTGTGCAAATCCGGAGCCCGCCCCCGCCGCGCCCGTCCAGGCGTCCGGGGCCGACGACTTCGTCGCCTCCACCGCCGTTGTCACCCAGTGGGCCAAGCCCGATGCCAACAACAAGGCATACGTGGGTGTCTATATGAGCAAGTTCGACGAACTTTCCGGCCTGCTGATAGACTCCGGCATCCGCCACATCCGCGACACCGGCAACAGCGACGATTTCATAAAAAAAATCCAGCGGCTGGCCGACGCGGGCGTAAAAAGCGTCATCACCCTCTCCCCCGCCGCCGGCATACGGCCCGGCCCGGACTACTGGGCCCAGGCGCCAAAATACAACAACGCCTCGACCTCGATATACAACATCGACGATTTCATCCGCCGGGCCGGGCGCGATGCCGTCGCGTATGTCGAGATGAACAGCAGCCTCGACACGGCGGCCCGCCGCTCCGCCACCTTCTGGCATCCATCCGACACCGCGACGCTTTCGGACAGCCCGTCGTCGGAATTTTACTATATAAACTATATCAAGGCCGCCACGGCGACCGTGAAGGCCCGGCTCGCCGCCGACCCCGCCCTCGCGGACATCCCGCTCATCGGCCCCTCCTTCACGACGATCGCCACCGGCGACGGCTCGGCCTACGCCGCGGCCGGCGACCTCGGCGAATCGGTTGATTTCAGCAATATACAACATTACTATCTCGGCTTGGAGCCGGAGACCGCCACGGAGCGGGGCGTCGATTTCGCGGTGGAAAACGCCTCGGAAGTGCAGGCGCCGGGCGGTGGCAGGGCCGTCACGGAAGGCGGCGAGAGCCACGTCAACGGCACCCAGAAAAACATCTGGCCGCCCGTGGTGCAGGGGCGCTACGTGCCGCGCTATTACCTCGCGCATTTTTTGAAAGGATTTTCCCTCATCGCCGCCCAGGAGCTGGTGGACGTGGACTGGACCCACGCCACCACGCCGCCTGGCCCCACCACCGTCAAGGCGGATAACTTCGGGCTTATACAGAACGATCTCACGCCCAAGCCGGCCTACACGGCCATGAAAAACCTCCTGTCCGTCCTGAAGGACCCCGGCCCGGCGTTCGAGGCCGGCCCGCTCGATTATGCCATGACCGGTGCCACGGACAATGTTTGCGCCGCGCTTTTCCAAAAGCGCAACGGCGATTTCTACCTCTGCCTCTGGCTGGGGCTGGCAAGCTACAATCCGGTGAGCGGGGACATGTCGGACAATCCGCCGCAAACGGTTTCGATCACCGTCCCCGAGTCAATCCAAGGCGCGCGGGTTTTCACCCTGGATGACGCCGGGGTGATGACCGCCGCGGACACTCCCATCAGCGCCGGGGCCGTGTCCGTGAGTGTCACCGACCGCGTCACGATTGTGCGTCTCAGCGCGACGGCGGCGGGTGGCGCGGCCTCCGTGCCCGCGGGCCTGCGGACGGATCGGGCCGGCGGCCAGATCACGCTCAAATGGGCGCCGGTTTTCGAGGCCGCATCCTATATTATAAAACGCGCCACCGCCGCTGACGGGGCGTTTGAGATCATCGCCTCCGGCGTCACCGCGACCGAATATGTTGACACCGATGTCACCGACGGCGCCGCTGTTTATTACACAGTCACGGCGGCCGCCCCCGGCGGCGAAAGCGCCGCCTCCGCGCCGGTTTCCGCCGTGCCGTATAAACCGATCATCGACAACATGGAATCCGCTCCGGCGGTGACAAAAGTCGGTGCGTGGAACACCTCCCTCTCGCCTTCTTACAGCACCAACTTTCCCGCCGATTATTACGGAACGAACACGGTGATCGACAATAGCAGCCCGAAAACCCAAAAGAGCTTCACCTTCACGCCGGCCATCTCCGCCGCCGGCGCCTACGATGTTTACAGCCGTTGGACCGCGAGCGGCAACCGGGCCGACAACATACCCATTGATATAACCCACGCCGACGGCACCTTCACCACCACGGTCAATCAGAAGGTGAACGGCGGCGCGTGGATTCTGCTCGGCACGTTCAATTTCGACACGGGCGCATCGGGCAACCTCACCATCAGGAACGACAACACCATCGCCGGCTCCGTTGTGGTCGCCGACGCCGTGCGCTTCGACATCGCGCCGCCGCGCCCGCCGGCGGGGCTGACCGCGACGGCCGGCACCCCGCCGGTCA
>JAITDF010000007.1 GCA_031282705.1 Opitutaceae bacterium
GTCCAGAGGTCGAGGGGGTGGGTGCCGGCGGCGAAGGTTTCGCTGGCGTAGGCGGCGCCGCCGCCGGGGATGGCGCCGGCGGGGATGGCGATGGTGGCGCGACTGGCGTTGTTGGCGTCGAGGCGGCCGCCCTGGCGGGTGATCCAAAACCACCAGGCGGAGTTCATGTTTTCGTAGTTGTCGCGCTGGCTGGTTTTGTAGGCGCCGGCGCGGAGGGTGAGTTTGCCGCCGAGGAGGTTGAGGCGTATGCCGTAGTCGGTGGTGATGGCGGTGGCGGCGCGTTCCTGCGGTTCGGCGTCGGGGAGGGTGCGGCCGGCGATGCGGGAGCCGGTGTTGCCGGAGTGGCCGAAGAAGAGGGAGTAGTTGTGGTTTTTGTCGAGGTGGAGGACGGCGCTGCAGGAGAAGGATTCCTGCGCGGTGTCGATGCGGGGGTCGATCTGGACGGGGTCGTAGTAATCGAGGCGGCTGACGGTGCCGAGGGTGTCGGGGAGGGGCGTGCCGGGGGGGACGTATTGGGGTTCGAGGACGAGGGTGCCGGTGCGGTCGCGGCGGTAGCCGAGACTGGTGACGAGGCGGCGGCGGAGCCAGTGGCTTTGGAGGTGGGCGGTGAAGGAGCGGCGGTGGGTGCGTTCGATGGTGGAGTTGCGGTAGTCGTTGTCGCCGATCGGGAGGAAGCCGGCGTGCCAGGTGGCGCCGTTGAACTCGAAGGGGGCGACGGGGGCCCAGGGGCCGAGGTGCCAGGTGGAGTCGTCGGCGGGGTCGAGGTAGTGGACGCGGCGGAAGTCGCGCTGGCCGGTGGCGTTGCCCTCGGCGTCGAGCATGTAGGCGCGTTCCTGGTAGTGGAGGGAGGAGAGGCGGGCGAGGCGGTCGTCGTAGGAGAGGGAGAGGCTGTGGCGGCCGCGCCATTCGCCGAGGTCGGGGGTGAAGGCGGCGGTGGCGGAGAAGGCTTCGTTTTTGTTGACGACGCTTTGGTAGCGCCAGTTGGAGAGGGTGTAGAGGCGGCCTGAGAAAACGTCCTCGCCGGCGCCGGCGGCGGCACCGGTGCCGGCGGGGAGCGGGTCGGCGTAGATGGAGGGGGCGGGGCCGTTGCGGCGGATGTAGCGGGAGTTCTGGTCGGAGTTGGCGGTGCGGTAGTAGGCGCGGAAGTTGAGGTTTTTTGCGAGGCGTTGCTCGATGGTGATGCGGAAGTCGCGGTATTTTTGGAAATAGCGCGAGTCGGGGCCGGCGAAGGAGTAGTTGTGGTAGTCGTAGATATCAACGGGGAGCGTGCCGGTGGTGGCGCCGTCGAAGTCGGGGATGCCGGTGGTCTGGAGCCTCATGCCGTCGCCGAGCGGATACTGGCCGGGCACGGTGTTGCGGCCGCCGAGGTAGAGGGGCTGGCCGGCGGAGAAGTTGGCGGTGCCGAGGGTGGTGTCGTAGGTTGTGCGGTATTTGCCGGGGTCGTCGATATACCACCATTGGGAGACGTGGTCGTCGGGCATGCCGATGAGGGCTTGCTGGCGCTGGTTTTTGCCCTGCTCGTAGTTGACGCGGACGAGGGTGTCGCGCGCGGGGCGGAAGACGAGCGAGCCGTGGAAGACGCGGCGTTTTTTGTAGAAGAACTTCCGGAAGCTGCCGCCCTCGTGGTCGAGGGCCTCGAAGCGGACGCCGAGGCGGCGCGGGATGACGGCCTCCTGCACGTCCACCCACGCGCGGCGTTCGTCGTGCGAGCCGCCGCGGTAGTAGAGGCGGAGCCAGTTTCTGGAGAGGCGGGCATGGTCCTTCGTGTAGTTGATGGCGCCGCCGGAGGCGCCGTTGCCGAAGAGGATGGCGTCGGTGCCGAGGAAGAGGTCGGTGCGCTCGACGTTGAAGGTGTCCACTTCCCAGAAAACTTCCTCGTAATCCACGAGGCGGGAGAGCGGGAGGCCGCGGGCGCGGCCGGCGATGTTGGCGCGCTGGGTGCCTTCGCCGAAGAGGGTGTTGATGTTTTCGCCGTCGAAGTCGGCGGCGTCGAGCTGCGTGCTGACGGCGAAGCCGAGGAGGTCGCCGAGGTCGATGGCGCCCATGTCCATGAGTTGCGCCTTGGTGAGCACGTCAACGTTTGCGGCCATGTCGCCGAGGCTGGTGGCGAGGCGTCCGCTGGAGAGGGCGCGGTCGGTGAAGTAGCCGTCGTCGCGCCCGGAGGTGACGTTGAAGACGGACATTTCGACGATCTCGTCGGCGGAGGAAGCGGCGGAGGCGGGGGAAGGGGCGGTTTGGGCGGCGGAAATCCCAAATCCCAAAATCCCAAATCCCAAAAAAATTCCAAATTTCAAAGATCCAAATTTCAAAGGGGCGCCGCCTGTGGCGGCGTCGGCGGTGGCGCGGGCGGCGGTGGTGGTGGCGGTGGCGCGGGCGGCGGTGGCGGTGGCGGTGGCGCGGGCGGCGGGGGCGGCAACGGCGGCGGCGCGGCGGGGAGGTTTTCCAAAAGGGGGAGGCGTTTTCATGGGCGGTGTTTTTTAGGGCGGCGTTTTCTCGTGGGTTGGGATTTCTGAGTTTGGAACTTTGCGGCTTTGGTTTTTTGAAAACCGGGCTTTTCAGTTTTCCGGGACGACGAGGTTGTCGCCGACGAAAATGCGGCAGTTTTTTATGCGGCCGACGGCAGCGGCGCCGCCCTGGCGCGGGACGAGGCGGAAGCCGGTGAGCGTGCGTTTCTTGCCGAGGTCGATAATGAGGAGGTGCGGGTGAGCCGGTGCCGCGGTGCCGGTGCCGGCGGCGCCGCCGCCGCCGGGCGCGGCGCGGGTGAGCCAGTGGGTGGCGGTCTGGCCGTCGAGGGCGTTGTCGGCGGAGCCGTCCTCGGCGGAGTGTTCCTCGCTGTCGGCGTAGACGACGGTCCAGCCGTCGATGGACAGGGTTTCGCCGCGCGGGCCGAGGAGGCTGATTTCGGCGATGGCGGCGCGCGCGCCGCCGTCGTGGGCGTCGAGTGTCTCGATGCCGAAGTGGCGTCCTTTTTGGGGCGCGTCGAAGCGGATTTCGCAAGGTCCGGCGCCGGGCGGGAGCGCGCCGCTCCACGCCGGGGCGGCGCCGGCGAGGGCGGGCGCGTGGCGGCGGCGGAGGTCGCGCGCGAAATCGAGGCCGGGGCGGAGCTGGTCGAGCACGGGGGCGGCGAGGCCGGCGACGGACGGCCCGGCCAAGCCGCCGGACGGGCCGCCGGCCGGGCCGGCCGGGCCGCTGGCTTGGCCTCCGGACAGGCTGGCCGGGCCGCCGGACGGGCCGGTCGGGCCGAGCAGATCGAGGATGATGATCTCATTTTCCCCGCGGCGCAGCCAGGGGCCGGGGACATACATGGTTTGCGTGGGGCCGATGTTCCAGTAGCGCCCGAGGCAGCGTCCGTTTATCCAGACCACGCCTTTGCCCCAGTCGCGCATGTCGAGCCAGGTGTCGGCGCTCCCGGCCAGCGTGACGGTGGCGCGCCAGAATGCCGGGGTGTCGCGCGGCGCGGCGGCGGCGTCGCCGGCGTCGTCGGTGGCGCCGGCTGCTGCTGCTGCGGCGGCGGCACCGGCGGCGGGCTCGTAGCGCAGGGCGGCCAGTTGCGCGGCGTCGAGCGGCAGCGGGAACATCCGCCAGCCGGTGATCTCGCGGGTTTCGTTTTCCCCCGCCGCCGTTTTCGCGGTGAGGAGCACCGGGCCGGCGAGCCCCTTGCGGTCGTGCATTTCCTGGCCGAAATTGATGCGGCCCGCCGCCTCGACGAGGATGTCGAGCACGGTTTCGCGGTCCCGCGCGGGCAGCGCCACCGTGTAATGGGCGAGGCGGCGGTCCATCACGCCGGCCCGGCGCCCGTCGAGAAATACGAAGCCGAAATCGGACACGGCCCGCGCGGCGAGCACGGCGGCGGGGCCGGCGGGCAGCGTGGCGCGGTAGAGCACGCAGCCGTGCGGCTGGTCGAGCGCCTCCATGTTCAGCGGCGCGGCGGCGTCCGCGGCGGCGGGGGCGGGGGCGGGCAGGTTTTTGAAGAGCGGGGCGGTCTGCGCGGCGGCCACGGGCGCGAAGGTCTGCACGGGGTTGGGCGCCGGCGGCTCCGGGATGTCCTCGCCGGGCATGAGGTGCGCGCGCATCAGTTCGCGGGTGCGGAAAAATTTCCCGGTGGGCGCGCCGGCCTCGTTGATCGGCGCGTCGTAATCGTAGCTCGATGTGTCGGGCTTGAAGGGCCGGTCCGCGCCCGACCAGAGCCCGAAGCTCGACCCGCCGTGCGCCATGTAGATGCTGAACGAGGCGCCGGCTTCGAGCATGTATCCGAGGTCGGCCAGGTATTTTTCCGTGTCGCCGAGGTGGTGCGGCGCGCCCCAGGTGTCGAACCAGCCGGGATAAAATTCGCCGCACATCAGCGGCCCCTTGGGCTGGATTTCGCGCAAGGCCGCGAAGCCGCGGGCGGGCTCGGAGCCGAAATTGACCACCTGAAACAGCTCCGGGACCAGTCCGTCGCGCAAGTGCTGCGGCGGGTTGCAGGCGAACAGCGGCACGTCGAAGCCGGCGTCGAGCACGGCCTGGCGCATCGCGGCCATGTAGCCGGCGTCCTTGCCGAAAAAGCCGTATTCGTTTTCAACCTGCACCATGATGATGGGGCCGCCGCGCGTGATTTGCAGCGGCGCGAGCACGCGGCCCACTTCGCGCAGGTAACGGCGCGCCGGCTCCATGAAGCCGGGATGGAGCGTGCGCAGCCGCATCCGCGGGTCGCGCAGCAGCCACCAGGGCAGGCCGCCCATTTCCCACTCGGCGCACGCATACGGGCCGGGGCGGAGGATCACCAGCAGCCCGTGCCTTTGCGCGAGCCGGCAGAACTCCGCGATGTCCGCCCCGCCGCCCCAGTCGAACACGCCGGGGCGCGGCTCGTGCATGTTCCAGAACAGGTAGGCGCAGACGGTGTTCAGGCCCATCGCCCGGATCATCCGCAGGCGGTGCCCCCAGTATTCGCGCGGCACGCGCGCCGCGTGCAGCTCGCCGCAGCGTATCTGGAAGGGGCGCCCGTCCAGGAGAAAGTCGCGTTCGCCGGCCTCGAAGCGGCGCGCATCCTGGGGCCGGGGCGCGGCCCCGGCGCGGGGCGCGGCGGCCGCCGCGAGGGACGCCGCGATGGCGAGCGCGGCCAGGGAGAGCCGGAGCGCGCCCGGTTTTGTTTTGGCGGTCATGGTGGTGTTTTCAAAAAGGCGCCGGCTGGCGCATGAGGTTTTTTTTGCGGGAGGCGGGAAAGGATTTTCGGGTCTTCGGGCTGATGCGGGCGCGGGCGCGAACGCGGATTTCCCGCTATCGCATAATTGGCACCGTTGGCCGCAAATTTTGCGCGTCAACAAAAAAACTTGCCGCATTTTGGGTTTTTTGTTTTTGCCACTGTCCTGTCCGCATTCTCCGCGTCCCGCGACGAACCGGCCCGCGCGCGCACGCGCCCGGTTCGCCCCGGACGTTCATTTCCCATCCCATGACAAAACACGCATCCCAGTCCTCCCCCCGGCAGAGCCCGCGCGCCACCATCCACGACATCGCGCGGCAGGCGGGCGTGTCCATTTACACGGTGAGCCGCACGCTCAACAACGTCCCCGGCGTCAACCCCGGGACACGGGAGCTGGTGCTGGATTTGTGCCGCCAGTTCAACATGCGCCCGCGCCCCGTCGCCCGCCGCAAGCACTTCGCCCTGGTGATCCAGAAAAAGGACCGCGCGAACGCCACCGGCTACACGGCCATGCTCGCGTTCCAGCTTCTGGCCGAGGTCTCGGCGCGCAAGATGGCGCTGTCGCTTTTCACCGAGGAGGATTGCGGGACGCTGCAACGCATGCTCTTCGACGGCATCTTCGCCGTCACCTGGGACGAGCCGACCATCGCGATGCTCTCGGACCTCAAGAAAACCCCCATCGTCGTCATCAACCGCTTCAGCCTGGCCTCGCGTTTCCACGTCGTCGGCTGGGACCACGAGACCGAGGGCCGCACGGTGGCGGAGTATCTGCTCGGGCTCGGGCACAAGCGGCTGGCCTTCGTGGCCGAGCCGCCGGCGCACTGGAAAAGCACGCAAAGCCGCCTGGCCAGCTACCGGGCGGCCTGCGCGGCGGCCCGCCGCCCGCTGGCGGCCAGCCGGGTCGAGCTGCTCGAATCCCGCGAGCAGCTCGCGCTCGCCCTGGCGCGCATCGTGGCCGGCGGCGCCGACGCCATCTACGCCCCCGGCCAGGGCCGGCTGGGCCCCGAAGTCGCCCAGATCCTGCAATGCAGCCTCAAGGTGCGCATCCCCGACGACGTGTCGCTGGTCAGCGGGGAGCACTCCGGCTGGTCGTCCCTGTTCACCCCGCCGCTCACCACCGTGGACGCCCCGCTCGAACTGCTCGCCCGCCGCAGCGTGGACCACCTGCTCGCCCTCATTGACAAACGCCCCGCCGCGCCCGCGGAAATCCTGCTCGGCACGCCGATCATCGAGCGCAAATCCGTGCGCGACCGCCGCCCGGCGGCGGGCCGCCGCAAGTAAACCCCCGCGCCCTCCCCTCCCCTGCTTCTATTCCGCTGCATC
>JAITDF010000102.1 GCA_031282705.1 Opitutaceae bacterium
TGCTCCCGCCAAGTCCGAACTGATCGCGGCCCGGAAAGCCCTATAGACCTGTTGCCCCGGGTCAACAGGTCGATAGGGCTTTCCGCAAATATCCCAACTTTTCCCTTGTTCGCCCAACACCGTAGCTCTTTCCTCTTTCTCTTTCTCCCGGCCCACACCTGACGAAAGAAGAAAGAGAAAAAGGAAAGAAGATTCGTCGCTTATGTAGAGAGCCCGTGAAGCCTCGGAGCAGCGGTGGTCAGCCCCGGAGGGGCGGCAGCTTTTCGCCGTGGGTGACGAGCGCAGCGAGGAACCCACGGAAAACGTTGATTAAAACCCCGAGCCCCGGAGGGGCGGCGGCGCGTGCCGTTCGCGTCATCGCATTTCCCCGCCTTGCCCTCGCTGCCGCCCCTTCGGGGCTCGGGGTTTTCTTGATGGATTCCGTGGGTTCCTCGCCGCGCTCGTCACCCGCGGCTAAAGGCTGACGCCCCTCCGGGGCTGACCACCGCCGCTGATGCCTCCTCGGGGCTGAAACGCCGCGCTCGTCACCCACGGCCAAGGGCTGCCACCCCTTCGGGACTGGCCACCGCCGTTGCCGCCCCTTCGGGGCTGAAACGCCGCGCCCCTCCGGGGATGAAAAGATCAAGTGCTGTCTCCGCTTCGCGGCGGCGCGATGCGGAATCCATTCAAAATAGCGGGGAACCAAATCATATTAATTCTACTTTGTTAAATTTTCACGCCGTTTTCGTCGCTCGACATCCTCTTTTCTCGCCCGGTGGCGGGCGCGCAGGGCGCCGGGCACCCCTTCCTCGGTGCGCGTCTTGCGCGGGATGTAATAGGCCGGCAGTTCCACGATGTGGCACACGCTCGGCAGCGGGTAATCGTCCTTGAAGCCGATGCGTTCCTTCAGGCAGAACAATTGCGCGAGGCGGCACAGCGCCATGTGGTGGCGCCAGCCGCGCCAGCCCCTCACTTCATAGTGCGCCATCCCCAATTCGTTCTTGGCGTCCTGAAAGGCTCGCTCGATGAAAAAGCGCTGGCCTTGCATGCAGGCCAGCCGTTCCCAACCCGTTTCTTCCGGCACGTTGCCCAGGCTGTAGTTATGGCTTCCGTCTTCCTCGCGGCGCACCACCAGCATGCAGCCGCGCGCCTCGCGGCCTTCCACGGCAGGCAGCCGCACTTTTTTGCCACACCCGCCGGCGCAGCGTCCCGCGCACGCTTTCGCGTTGCACCACCGTGCGCGATTCTGCCTCAAAGTATTTTTTGCCCGGTTGCTCCACGCTTTGTTGCGCGCTTTCACGCCGCAGCCGGGTTTTGTTTCCAGGGCGGCCCCGGCGCGGCTGCCCCGGCACGGCTTGCTCCGCGCAGGCGCGCGGGTCGCGTTCGCACACCTGATAACTGATGTTACGCATTTCCGTCGTACCGCAGGTTTCCAAACCTGCTTAAAAACTCACGCCTGGCCGCGAACCCGCAATCAGGCATGAGCTTCGAAGCAGACTTGGAAGTCTGCGGCACGACAGCGTCGCGTAACATCACTTGGATAATTGACACGGCGGGACGCATGGCTGCATTTCAATGTCTCATTTTTCTCAACACTCCTCCCATGCGCGCATTTTCCGTTTACCGGTTTCTCCGACAGGCATTTTTGCCCGCGATTTTTCTCGCCCTCGCTGCGGCTCTCCCCGCGCAAAATACCGGCGGTGCCGCCGGGCCCTCCTCCTCAGCACCCGCACCCACCGCCTCCGGCGCCAGCGCCACCACCGCCACCGCCAGCGCCGCCACCGAGCCGAACGCCGCCGCCGCCCTTGTCGGCCACCTCCACGCCGCCGACCACATGACGGACACGCTCACCGGCTACCTCCTGCGCGCCATCGGCGTCGCCCCCGACAGCAACGCCGGCCGCTACCTCGCGGCGGTGTTCATCGTGCTCGTCGCGTTCCTGCTCCGCCGCGTCGTCATCCGCGCCGCCTTCGTCCTCATCAACCGCCTCCTCGCCAAGCTCGACAGCGGCCTTTGCGTCCGCCTCTCCAACGCCCTCGAAAAAACGCTGGCGCTGGTCGTGGTCATCATCGGCTGCGTGCTCGCGCTCAAAGTCCTGCACCCGCCCTCGGCGGCCAGCCGCAGCCTCAATTACGTGCAGGCCGTCGCCGTCATGTTCGCGCTGTTCTGGTTCGCGCTGCGCGTGACCGGCGCGGTCGCCGACCACCTGCACGCGCTGGCGCGGCGGAACGGCCTCGGCGTCGCCGCCTTCATGCCGTGGATTAAAAACGCGCTCATCGCCATCGTGTTTGTGTTCGGCGCGCTGACCATCGCGCAGGGGCTGGGGATGAACGTGAGCGCCTTTCTCGCCGGCCTCGGCATCGGCGGCCTGGCCATCGCCCTGGCCGCGCAGGACACGGTGGCCAACGTCTTCGGCGCCGTCGTCGTGGCCGTTGACCAGCCCTTCCGCATCGGCGAGACGGTGCAGATCGGCGCCTTCACCGGCACGGTCGAGCATGTCGGCATCCGCTCGACCCGCCTGCGCACCGCGCAGAAAACGCTCGTGACAATCCCCAACAAGACGATGGCCTCGGAAAACATCGTCAACCTCTCCCGCGTCACCCAGCACCGCGTGGAAATCACCATCGGCCTCACCTACGACACGACGGCCTCGCAGCTTGAGGAAATCGTCGCCGAAATCGCACGCATCGCACGCGCCGACGCCGACGTGGACCCCGCCTCCGTCACCGCGCAATTCACCAACTTCAACGCCAGCTCGCTCGACATCTGGCTGCTGTTCCTGACGAAAACGGCGGCGCACCCGCCGCTGCCCGCGAAGCAGCGCGTGAGCCTGGCCATCATGCGCGCGGTCGGACAGCGCGGCCTCTCGTTCGCATTCCCGACGCAAACCATCGAACTCGGCACCGGCGCCGCGAAGGCGCTGGGGAAAACCCAGGCGTGATAATAACTGATGTTACGCGGCGGAAGCAGGCTTGGAAGCCTGCCGTGCGCCAGGCCGCGCAACATTACCTCTCAACTTAAACTTCCGCTTCGCGCCGCCAGATAGGGCAGCTTTTCGCGCAGGGCGAGGACGGCCTCGCGGCCTTCCATCAGTTCGCCGATGGCGTCCCAGCGGCCGTGCACCAGCGCGTCGCGGGCGCTTTCGCGCTGGGTGATGGCGATTTTGTCGCCGGCACCGGCGCCGAAGCGGGCCTCCATTTTTTCGAGGTCAACAACGATTTCTTGCGCGGGGTTGCTTTCGATGGCGGCGGCGATTTTCGCGATGTCCTCGCGCGCCGCGTTCACGCAGGGGATGCCGAGCGTGGTGCTGTTGCCGAAAAATATCTCGGCGAAGTTTTCCGCGATGACGGCGCGGAAGCCGGCCTTGTGGATGGCCTGCGGGGCGTGCTCGCGCGAGCTGCCGCAGCCGAAATTCGCGCCGGAGAGCAGGATGGTCGCGCCCTTGTGCTCGGGGCGGTCAATCGGGTGCGCCGGGACGACGGGCCGGCCGTCGGGCGTGTGGCGCACGTCGAAGAAAAGATATGCGCCGAGCCCGTCGAAGGTGACGCACTTCATGAAGCGCGCCGGGATGATGCGGTCGGTGTCGATGTCGTTGCCGGGCACGTAAACGCCGCGGCCGGCGACCTGGGTGATTTTTGCTAATGACATGGGAGTTATTGGTTGAATGGGTGAGTGGGTGAATGGGAGGCGGACTTGGCTGTCCACGGGTTACACGGATTTACGCAGATTATTGGGAGCCTCTAAAAATTCATTTTGAACAGAAGGAAACAAAGGGAACGAAGATAAAAACAAAGAAAACCTTGGTTTAACGGCTGGCTTGAAATTTGTTACCAAAAACCGATTGGTATAAATCAAGGCAAGCATCTCTCTGTTGCGCTTCGTTCTCTTTGCTGCCTTCTGTTCAATTTTTAGAGGTTCCCCCATTATAGATTATGACATGAAAAAATCTGCATTAATCCGTGGGCAGTTCTTTTATATTCCAAACACCTCCCGCGCGTCGCTGACTTTGCCGGTGAGGGCGGCGGCGGCGACCATGAGCGGGCTCATCAAAATGGTGCGCCCGGTGATGCTGCCCTGGCGGCCCTTGAAGTTGCGGTTCGATGAGCTGGCGCAAATCTGGTCGCCGACGAGTTTGTCGGGGTTCATCGCGAGGCACATCGAGCAGCCCGCGCCGCGCCACTCGAAGCCGGCGTCGGCAAAGACCTTGTCCAGGCCGAGCTTCGCGGCCTGGAGCGCGACGATTTGCGAGCCGGGCACGGCGATGGCCTTCACGCCGGGCGCGACTTTTTTGCCCTTCACGAACTTCGCCACCTCCTGGAAATCGGAGAGGCGCCCGTTGGTGCAGGAGCCGAGGAAGGCGACGTTGACGGGGGTGCCCTTGATGGGCGCGCCGGGCCGGAGTTTCATGTAGGCGAGCGCCTCCTCGATGGAGGCTTTCTCGTCGGCCGCGGCGGCCTTCGCGGGATCGGGGATGTTTTCGCCGATGGCCACGCCCTGGCCGGGGTTGATGCCCCACGTGACGGTCGGGGCGATGCCGGCGGCGTCAATGACCACGATGTCGTCGTAGTGGCAGCCGGGATCGGAGGCGAAGGATTTCCAGCGGGCCACGGCGGCGTCCCACGCGGCGCCCTTGGGCGCGTAGGGGCGGCCTTCTAGATACTTGAAGGTGGTCCCGTCGGGGTTGACGTAGCCGACGCGCGCGCCGCCTTCGATGGACATGTTGCACACGGTCATGCGCTCCTCCATGCTGAAGGCGTCGAAGGTCGTGCCGGCGTATTCGTAGGCGTAGCCGGTGCCGCCGTTGACGCCGAGCGCGCGGATGATGTGCAGGATGACGTCCTTCGCGTAAACGCCGGGGCGCAGCCTGCCGTTGACCTCGACGCGGCGGACCTTGAGCGGCGAGAGCGCCATGGTCTGCGTGGCGAGGATGTCGCGTATCTGCGTGGTGCCGATGCCGAGGGCGACCGCGCCGAACGCGCCGTGCGTCGAGGTGTGCGAGTCGCCGCAGGCGATGGTGGTGCCGGGCTGCGTGATGCCCTGCTCGGGGCCGACGATGTGCACGATGCCCTGGCAGCCGGTCGCGCGGTCGAAGAAGGTGATGCCGTTTGCGGCGCAGTTTTTGCGCAGCTCGTCCATCATGGCCTGCGCGAGCGGGTCGGCGTAGGGCTCGACGAGCCGGTCGGTGGGCACGATGTGGTCAACCGTCGCAAACGTGCGGTGCGGCATGAGGACTTTCAAGCCGAGGTCGCGCAACATGCCGAAGGCCTGCGGGCTGGTCACCTCGTGGATGAGGTGCGTGCCGATGAGCAGTTGCGTCTGGCCGTTGGCCAGCCGGCGGACGGCGTGGGCGTCCCAGACTTTTTGGAATAATGACTTTGGCATAAACGTGCGGATGTTTGAGCGGATGACCGTAAAAAAACAAAGTGATTTTATCACAAAGTTACTTTAACAGAAATACTCATTTGGTCGTGATTGATGCCGGCAAGGCATCAATTTCGCTCCATTGTGGAAGCAGCATCCCGCCACCTTGCCCGGTTCTAAAATGCCCCGGTAAGAAGTGGCGGGACATCGTTTCGCTCCCGTCCTTTGAAAATTTTCACAAATTTTATTGACAACCCTTATGAATTCAGATTTTCATCGCTTTTTCTTTTTAAAAATTGATTTTCATTAGGTTTAATTCTCAGCAGCTTGCTGCGTTTATTTTTTGGGCTCATCACCGTTTATAATGGGTAAAGGTTGAGTTTTCCGCAATGAAACAGGATCGCTATTCTAAAATTCGCAAAGGAGCGGAAGCCCCGGGCGGCCGATTTGATGACCTGTATCT
>JAITDF010000154.1 GCA_031282705.1 Opitutaceae bacterium
CATCACCCCGGATTCCTTTCACCCGGAATGGAACTATTCAATCGCTCCTCTCTCCAAAAAATAGCCATGTTATTTTTTTACAGACCCTAAAACTGGCCGCCGCGTAACATCAGTTACGCGGAGAGGCGGATTGTGTGGCACGGGCGTCCCCGCCCATGCGGGTTGGGGTGCAACAGAAAGTGATGTCACTCCCTCAAAAAGCGAGTGCACCAAAAGCGATGCCCCCCTTCTTTCTTCTTTCCTCTTTATCTTTATCTTTATCTCTCGTCAGAAACGAGCAGGGAGTTCCGGGCGAAGCGGGAAGCCTGGCAGGAGAAAGAGGAAAGAGAAAAAGAAAGAGGAAAGAGAACGACTCCGGCGGTGACATCACTTCCTGGCGCACCCTCTATCCGGCAATCCGCTGATTCCCACTTGCCCCTCCCTGTCCCTCTGACACCATCGTCCGCTCCATGAGTGACAGCAGCGTCCACGACATCTCCCACGACCAGCACGCCGTGCGCCGGCAAAAACTCGCCGACCTGCGCGCCGCGGGCCTCGACCCGTTCCGCGCCGGCGCGTCGCAGACCCATTTCTCCGCCGCCGCCAAAGCCGCCTACACGGACGGCCAGGACAACGCCGTCACCGTCTCCGTCGCCGGACGCCTCGTCACCATCCGCGACATGGGCAAAAGCCAGTTCGTCAAAATCCTCGACCAGCAGGGCCAGATTCAACTTTACCTGAAAAAAGACGTCGTCGGCGAGGCCGCCTACGCCGCCTTCAAAAAACTCGACCTCGGCGACTTCATCGGCGCGACCGGCACGCTTTTCAAAACCAAGACCGGCGAAATCACCGTGCGCGCCGGCCGCTTCACGCTCGTCGCCAAAGCCCTGCGCCCGCTGCCCGAGAAATGGCACGGCCTCAGCGACCCCGAGCAGGTTTACCGCCAGCGCTACCTCGACCTCATCGTAAACCCCGAGTCCCGCCGGCGCCTCATGCTCCGCCCGCGCATCATCTCGCACATCCGCCGCTTCCTGGAGGCGCGCGACTTCCTCGAAGTCGAGACCCCCACCCTGCAAAACGTCGCCGGCGGCGCGGCCGCGCGCCCCTTCACCACGCACCACAACGCCCTTGGCGCCGACTTCGTGCTGCGCATCTCGCTCGAACTCTACCTCAAGCGCCTGCTCGTCGGCGGCTTCGACCGCCTCTTCGAGATCGGCCGCTGTTTCCGCAACGAAGGCATCTCCCGCCGCCACAACCCCGAGTTCACCATGCTCGAAGTTTACCAGGCCTACAGCGACTACCGCGGCATGATGGCGCTCGTGCGCGACCTCCTCCAGTCCCTCTGCCGCGACGTGCTCGGCACCATGAAAATCAAGCACGCCGACACCGGCCGGGAAATCGACTTCGGCGGCGAATGGCGCGAGGTGCGCTACAAGGACCTCGTCACGGAGGCCACCGGCGACCCCGATTGGTTCGCGCGCCCGAAGGCCGGAAAAATCGCCGGCGCCGAGAAACTCGGCTGCGCGGTGGACCCCGGCTGGGAGGAGTTTGAAATCACCAACGAAATCTTCTCCAAGAAAATCGAGCCCGCGCTCATCCAGCCGACCTTTGTCACCCATCTGCCGAAGGAACTCTGCCCGCTGGCAAAAATCTCGCCCGACGACCCCGGCACCCTCGACGTCTTCGAGCTGACCATCGGCGGCATGGAAATCGCGCCCGCCTACTCCGAGCAAAACGACCCCGACGCGCAGCGCCGCATGTTCGAGGCGCAGGCCGGCGAAGAAAAACAGAACATCGACCAAGACTTCCTCCTCGCCCTCGAACACGGCATGCCCCCCGCCGGCGGCATGGGCATCGGCATCGACCGCCTCTGCATCCTCCTGACCGGCGCCGAAAGCATCCGCGACGTGATCCTCTTCCCGCAACTCCGCCACGCGGGCGCGGCCCAATGAAGAATGAAAAATGGATAATGAAGAATGGGAAAACGCGCCGCGCCTCCGATGACCTTCCCCATGTTATTTTGCATTCTGCATTATTCACTGATGTTACGCAGGAGAGGTTTTTTGGTAGGGCGGTCTCGCCGAGACCGCAGCAAGCACCACGAGGCAAACGACGGCGGTCTCGGCGAGACCGCCCTACCAAAAGACTGCCAAAAGACTGGCTACCGCGTAACATCAGTTATTCACCTATGGTTGCGGGCCTTCGGCCCGGTAGCAGGTTTGGAAACCTGCGGGGCGGCGGAGCTGCGTGACATCACTTATGCAACCGGCTGAGTTCACGCATTCGTAACCCCGGCGCCATGATTTTGCCTCGCGCGGGGCGCAAAGTCCCGGGGCGGCCGGCGGTCTTGCCGGAATCATCCATTCACCTGAATCAAGTCATTTAATAATAACATCATGCATTATAATCCGTTCTTTGGCAAACCTCCCGGCTGGCAGCCGGCGCGGAGGCGTGATGCAGCGCAGCCTCCCAAGTCTGCTTCGAAGCTCATGCCTGGTTTTGGGCTTGCGGGCGGGGGCGAATTTTTAAGCAGGTTTGGAAGCCCGGGCCGCGCCGGGGGCGCGCAACGCCGGGTTTTCGAGGGAAAACAATAGCTTGAATGCTTTTTGAAATCGAATAATTATTTTTTATAAATGCATTGACTGCCTTTGTTTTTCCTCTCATTTGTTTCGTTCGCAAATCCTCATCCGCAAAAAAACGGCAACATTTTCCCTGTCGCTCCCCGTCCCTTTCCACCACCCACCCTTGCCCGAATCCTCCTTTATGAAAGACTCCATGATTCCCCGTGTTTTTTATCTGTGTTCCGGTTCGCGCCGGCTGCCTTTGGTGCTTGCGGCCGCCGGCTGCGTTTTTTGCGGAAGCGCGCGGGGGCAGGTGGAAATCCCGCCGGGAAACACCGGATACCTCCTTAACGCGTCAAACGGCACCAGCTACGTGGTGAACGCGGGCGTGCAGATCAACCAGCCCAATTCGGCGTCTCCATTGGGGGCCATTTATGACGCAAGCGGGAACAGCACCTCCTGGACGATACGCAACTTCGGCATTATCGGGTGGCCGGCAATCACGACCACCGGCTTTCCCTACAACGCGATCTACCTGTATTCGACCGGAACCTCGACGGTCATAAACGAGGCGTCGGGCAGCATCATTTCCGGCTATGTCACGGGCGTATCGCGCGCCGGGGTGAATTTCAGCAGGGGGTGGGGCATTCTGAGAAACGAGGGGTATATCTACGGCGCGGCGCATGGCGTGATCATCGGCTACGAAGCGGGATCATTGGGCGGCTCGGTGGAGAACTCGGGCACGATCATCGGCAACGCCGCGGACAGGCACGGGGTTTCCGCGGTGCGCGGCGCGGCGACGGTGCGCAACACGGGAGGCTTGATTGCAAGCACCGCGGGCAACGGCGTCAATTTCGCCGCGACGATCACATCCGCCTCCCTGTGGAACAGCGCCGGCGGGACGATTCGCGGGGGCGGATACGGCGTGAACACGGACGCCGGCGGATTTTTGGAAAACAACGCGGCGCTCATCCAGGGGCAGTCCGCCGGCATTCGTTTCGCGGGCGCGGGCGGGACGATACGGAATGTCTTTGGCGGGACGATTCTCGGCGCCGCGGGGATCGGGATAAACACCGGCACCTTCAGGGTGGTGGTGGAAAACGACGCGTCGCACATCGAGGGCGCCACCACCGGCGTGCGCCTGTCCGGCGCGTCGAGCATCCTGCGCAACACCGGCGGCGGGGTGGTCTCGGGCGGGAATCACGGCGTGACCCTGGAGGGCGCCGCCGGCGTGCTGGTGGAGAACGACGCGTCGGTCATCCAGACGACGGGCAACTACCACGGGGTGAATCTCGCCGACGCCGCCGCATCCGGCACGGTGCGGAACATCAACAGCGGCAGCATCATCGCGGGTGCGGGCAGCGGCATTCATGCGCTGGGCGCGGTGGTCGTCGAAAACGGGGCGGGCTCGGTGATCCAGTCCGAAAGCGCCGCGATCGATCAGGCGGGGATTTATCTCGGCGCCGGCGGCGCCATCGTCAACCGGGGCGTCATCAGGAGCGCAAACAACAACATCGCGGTTTTATTCGCCGCGACCGGTGCCGCCGAGGGTTCGCTCACGCTCGACAGCGGGGCCGTGCTGGATGGCGATGTAATTAGCTATAAATCAA
>JAITDF010000106.1 GCA_031282705.1 Opitutaceae bacterium
TCATGTTGTTCTTTGATTTTTCAAAGTGCCCATAATATAATTCCCCTCTATTTTGAATGTATTTCATATCGCGCCGCCGCGAAGCGGAGACAGCGATTGACCTCTTCAGTCCCGAAGAGACGCAGCGTTTCAGCCCCGGAGGGGCGGTAGCATTTAGCCGTGGGGGGCGAGCGCCGCGAGGAACCCACGGCACACGGTAATAAATACCCCAGCCCCGAAGGGGCGGCAGCGCGCGCCGCCCGTCTCATCGCATTCCCTCGCCTTTTCCTCGCCGCCGTCCTTGTCAGGCTTCTCGCCGCCGCCCTTTCAGGGCTCGTTTTTTTCTGGATGGATTCCGTGGGTTCCTCGCTGCGCTCGTCACCCACGGCTAAGTGCTGCCCGCCCCTCCGGGGCTTCACTGTCCCATCGAAAACTGCGACGAACCCCAAAATCAGTGCAAACACGCCTTGGCAACCGGAGCAGCCGGCGGAAGCGAAACCGCCGCCGCCGGCGCTCAATTTTTTTGCGCGGCGAGTTTCTTGAGGCGCGCGGCGATGTCCGGCGGGTAAAGCGCGTGGAGCGGCACCCGCAGCGCGAGGGCGAGCGTGGCGGCCTCGCGGTCGCTCACGCAGCGCACGCCGGCCTCGATTTTCGCCAGCGTGCCGCGCGAGATGTCCCACCCGGCCACGCCGCAACGCGCCGCGAGCATCTCCTGCGTCAGCCCGAGGTTGCTGCGGAGGCGGCCGACCTGCCGGCCCGTGATGTTTTGCTGGATGTTGACGTGCTCCAAAATTGGAGCTTCACTTTGTGGCAAAACCTTGATGAATTTGCTCCGTTTTCGGAGCAGAATCCGCAGCCTAAACTTGGCGGCGCCACTGCCTCGCATTCAAACCACAAACCCGACATCCTCCATGAAACAAATCGCAAAACTCCTCGCGCTGTCCTTGACGGCGCTTCTTTCCGCCGCGGCCGGTGCCGCCGGCGGCGGCGCCGGCACGGCTCCGGCAAACCACGTCCGCCTCGGCCTCATTCACGTGACGCCGGGCGGCGGCAGCATCGGCGACCTGCTCGACAGCGGCGTCGGCGCGGCATTCTCCATCGGGCGCGAAATTCGCTTCGGCGACGGCACGCACGGGCTGGAGGTTGATTACGTTGAACTCGCCCACGTGAAACTGAAGGGCGAAGGCACGCCTTACGGCTTCCACATGACGGGGAGTCTGGACATGACGCCGGTGCTGGCGTCGGTGCGCTATTCGCTGAAATGCGGCGACAGGTTCAGCATCGCGTTCGGCCCGTCGCTGGGCGTCACGTTTGCGAAGGGCAGCACGAGCGTGACCCCCTCCGATGACGACACGGTGTTTACCTGGGCGCTGGGCGCGACGGTTTCGTATGCCGTCTCGGAACGCGTTTCGATTGACGCCGGCTACCGCCACATGCGCCTGAGCGACATCGAGTATGACCTGATTACCATAACGGACCCGCAGGCCGACGTTTTCCAACTCGGCGTGCGCTTCAAGTGGTAAGCCGGTGCCGGCGCGTTTTTCCATCCCCTCCCGGCACGCCGCCTGCTCTTGGGTGGCGTGCATGCGACCCACGATTCGCTGTCCCCCAAGTCCGCCGCCGGCCCCGCGGCAGGCGTCACCAAACTCGACAACGCGATGCGGCATTATCATTTCACCGCGCACGATGGAAACCAAACGTATGCGGTGCGCCACGCGCCGGCGGACGGCGGGAAAAAATTTCGCAACCTCTTTGTCTGGGACATGACCTTTGCCGCCGGGGAGACGAAGACCCTGCGCGTCTCCTACCAAGTCCCCATGTCCATGGGCGCGGGGGCAGGCAACCATCGGATTGGGATGCCTTGGCCCGGCCTTGACTCGTATCCCGAATGGCAGCGCGCGCTCACCGACTGCACGATTGAACCTAATTTCCGCAGTTGAAAAACACGTTTCAACTGCAGAAATTAGGATACTGATGTTACGCAATTCCGTCGTACCGCAGGTTTCCAAACCTGCTTAAAAACTCACGCTTGGCCGCGACCCCGCAATCAGGCATGAGCTTCGAAGCAGACTTGGAAGTCTGCGGTACGACGGAGCCGCGTAACATCAGTTAGGATAAACGAGATTAGGGCCATGCGCGGGGGCCGGCTGGAAAACCCGTCCCGAAGGAATCAAAAAACAACAATAATCCCCCGGTTCCTTCGCCCTTCCTCTTTCAGAGCACCCTGGACAGGCGGGGCGGCGCCGCGTATCAGGACAGCAGGCGTTCGCGCAACTGCATCGCCCGTTTTTCAATTTCCTGGATGTCCCTGAGCATGCCTTTGTCGGGTGGTTTTTTAAATTTCGGGGAGGTGATATTGAAAAAGGCGATGACGGCAAAGTGCTCGTTGTTGAATGGAAAAGGAGTGCTTTTGACGTGCAGGCGGTAGATGTCCACTTCTCCCTTGTTGGAACGCGTCAGGGTGCAGGTTCCTGTCCCCGTTTTGTTGTCAAGGGCGGCCAGAATCGCGTCCACCGCGCCGCATTCACGGCATTGTTTCGATGTTCCGCAGCCTGTGCAGGTATAAGAATGCACGCATCCCAGGGCTTCCCCGGGGCGCAGCCCGATAATCGAGGTTGCGTCCCCCACCGCCAGCAGGGGGATGAAATTGTCGTTCGCAAAGACGATTTGCCGGTGCTCGTCAACAATCACCATGGCATCGGATGTCATGTTGAGCAGTTGGCGAATGAGCGGGGCGTCCTCAAACGCGGATGCGCGTTTGTCGATCTGTTCCGGCGGGGTTCGCGCCGCGGGTGCGAAAAACGATGATTGATCCTCGTAGGCGTCTTCCATGTCTTTTGTAAAATTGATTTGTCAAACCAAACACATGCGGGCGTGTGTGACAAGTCCTAGACTCACTCTTTTTAGCCAAAAATCAGGAGTGCCGGCGGCGCGGTGCGGCGGGGGCGGGCGGGCGGAAAGACCTATGGACATGTTGCCCCGGTTCGACTTGTCCATAGGTTTTTCTGAATTCCTGACAAAAAGCCATTGACAGCCTCCATGCGCGCGCCCAGCGTGGTTCTCGCAGGGTGGAGCAGCCTGGTAGCTCGTCAGGCTCATAACCTGAAGGTCGTTGGTTCAAATCCAACCCCTGCACCCAATTTAAAGACCCGCCTGCCGCCCGGCGGGTTTTTTTGAGAAGAGGCCGGGGGCGCGCGGAAAAGGGAGGGAGGGGAGAGGAAGGCGGGGCCGGGCGTCCGCGACGACACCCGCAACAACCGGCGCGCACCGCTCCACTGACGTTTCATCACCGGGGATGCGCGTATCAAACCCGCCCCGCATTTATCCGAAATGCCGTGTTATCGGATGCCGGGAAGGACGCCCCCTTCAATCCAATCCTCTCGCTTCGAGGTCTTCCTCGTCCCAGCCGAGATAATGCCCGAGCTCGTGCAGGTAAGTCAGCCGCACCTCCTCGCGAAAAACCGCCGGGGAGCCTTCCGCGTAGTCGTAGATGCTTTCGAGGAACAGCAGGATTTGCGCGGGCGCGACATTGCCCAGGCCGGGCTCCACGCCGAGCGGGTCGCCCACGAAAAGCCCGAGGATGTCGGGCTCGAACTCGTCCCCCAGAATCTCCTCCGACGGCCAGTCGTGGTAAACCACCGGCAGCGCCTCGGCGTGGGGCCGGATGGCGGGCGGGAGCCGTCGGCGCGTGGCGGCGACGGTTTTTTCGGCTTCGGCGAGCAGTTGGCGGAAATTCATGCGGGATTGGTTGTAACCCCGCTTGGGCGGCGGCGTCTAGTCTCTCCGTCCAGTTTCTCCGGTTGTTCAAACCAAACATAGACCCTATGAAAACCCTGAAAATCCTCATCGCGACGCTGGTGTTTGCCACCGGCCTCGCGATTCCCGCGCTGAATGCCCAGGCTGACGGCGCCCCGAAAAAGCAGACCCGCGCGCGGCCTGATCGCGTGCAGCAGCTCACCGCGCAACTCGACCTGACCGCCGACCAGCAGGCCAAGGTCAAAGCCATCATCGCCGACGAGCAGACCAAATTGAAGGCCATCACGAAGGACGACGAAAAACGCGCCGCCAAGGTGAAGGCCGCGCGCCAGGAAACGACCCGACAGATCCGCGCCACCCTCACCCCCGAGCAGCAGGCGAAGTTCGACCAATCCGCCCAAAAACGCCCGGAGGGTGCTAAAAAAAGGGAAGGGAAGAAAGAAAAGTCAGAGGACTGAACTACCCCGTCCCATTCTAACCCGCCGGCACCGGAGGACGATTCCTCGCGGGCCGGCGGTTTTCGTTTGCCGACGGCGGATCCACGCCACGCCTCGGTTATCGACAGCGCGCGCCGCGCCCCGCACGCTGTCCGCCTCATGCAAAAACGACGAGTGGTCATCGCCGGCGGCGGCGCGGCTGGGTTTTTCTCCGCCATCACCTGCGCGGAAAACGCGCGCGGCGGCTGCGAGGTGATTTTGCTGGAGGCTTCCTCGCAACCGCTCGCCAAGGTGAAGGTCTCGGGCGGCGGACGCTGCAACCTCACCCATGCGTGCTTCGAGCCGAGCGAACTGGCGAAACATTATCCGCGCGGCGCGCGCGAGCTGACCGGCGCGTTTCATCGCTGGCAGCCCCGCGACACCATCGGCTGGTTCGGCGCGCGCGGCGTGGAGCTGAAAACCGAGCCCGACGGGCGCATGTTTCCCGTCACGGACGACTCGCAAACCATCATCGACTGCCTCGTGCGCGCCGCGGCGGAGGCCGGCGTGAGCGTGCGGCTGCGCTGCGCGCTCACGGCGGCGCGCGCGAAGGCCGCCAGCGCGAAAGACGCGGGCGCAACGGCCGGGGGCGCGAAGGCCAAAGACGCGAAAACCACGGGCGCGAAGACCGGGGGCGATGCCGGTGCCGCCGGGAAAAACACCGCCGGCGCTGCTGCTGCCAGCGCCGGCGCCAGCGGTGCCAGCGGCACCAGCAACACCGGTGCCGCCGCCGGTGCCGCCAGCGGTTTCGCCCTCACGCTGACCGGCGGCGCGACGCTCGACTGCGACCGCCTGTTGCTCGCCACCGGCGGCGGACGCTCCGCCGCCGGGCCGGCCATCGCCGCCGCGCTCGGCCACGTGATCGAGCCGCCGGTGCCCTCGCTGTTCACCTTCAACATCGACGACCCGCGCCTGCGCGGCCTCGCCGGGCTGTCCGTGCCCGTCGCGACCGCGGGCGTGCGCGGCGCCAGACTCCGCGAAACCGGCCCCGTGCTCGTGACGCACTGGGGGCTGAGCGGCCCGGCGATCCTGCGGCTGTCCGCATGGGGCGCGCGCGAGCTGCACGCGCGGGACCATCAATTTTCACTGCAACTCAACTGGCTCGGCGCGCATTCGCACGAGCGGGCCCGCGAGGAGCTGGCCGCGGCGCGGACGGCCAATCCGCGCCGCCAAGTCGCCACTTGGAACCCCTTCGCGCTGCCGCAACGCCTGTGGGAGCGCCTCGCCGCCGCCGCCGGCATCGCGCCCGGCACGACGTGGACATCCGCCTCGAACCGCGCCCTCGCCGCGCTTGCGGCGCAGTTGACGCAAGGCGAATACACCGTGACGGGCAAAAGCACGAACAAGGACGAATTTGTCACCTGCGGAGGCGTGCGCCTCGCCGGGGTGGATTTCAAGACCATGCAAAGCCGCGTTTGCCCCGGCTTGTATTTTGCCGGCGAACTCCTCGACATCGACGGCGTGACCGGCGGCTTCAATTTCCAAGCCGCATGGACGACCGGCCGCCTCGCGGGCCTGGCCCTGGCGGAGTGACGGCCCCGGCGAAGTGATGCAACTGATGTCACGCGGACACGGCAGAGGCCGTCCCCCCATGTCACCTGCCCTCCTCCCCCACCCTCCCCCACCCCGCCCATCCCGCGCCGCTCCCCCTCCCCCCGCCCCGCCGCACGATTGACTTGCCACCTGCTTCCGCCCGTCTCCAAGATGGCCCGCTTATGGAAAAACTCGCCCTCCTCTCCGTGAGTGACAAATCCGGCCTTGTCGAGTTTGCGACGGCCCTCGTGCAACACCACGGCTTCCGCCTCCTCTCCACCGGCGGCACCGCCAGACTTCTGGCCGAAAAAGGCCTGCCCGTCACCGAGGTCAGCCGGCACACCGGCTTCCCTGAAATCATGGAAGGCCGCGTGAAAACCCTTCACCCCAAAATCCACGGCGGACTCCTCTGCCGCCGCGACAAACCCGGCCACCTCGCCCAGGCGCAGGCCAGCGACATCGCCATGATCGACCTCGTGGTGGTCAACCTCTACCCCTTCGAGGCCACCGTCGCGAAACCCGGCGTCGCCTTCGAGGAAGCCATCGAAAACATCGACATCGGAGGCCCCTCCATGCTGCGCAGCGCGGCCAAGAATCACGAAAGCGTCACCGTGGTCTGCGACCCCGCCGACTACGGCCCCGTGCTCGCCGCCCTCGCCAACGCATCCGACACCGCCGGCCTCCTCGCCCTCCGCCGCCGCCTCGCATTAAAAGTCTTCCAACGCACCGCCGCCTACGACGCCGCCATCTCCAATTACCTCGAAACCCAACAAACTTTCCCCGCCGTCGCCGTCGCCGCCGCCGCCGCCGCCGCCAGTGCCACCGCCGCCGCCAGTGCTACCGCCAATGCCGGTGCTACCGCCACCGCCACCGACGCCGCCGGTGCCGGTGCGACCGCCGCCGTCGCCACCGGCTCCCCGCCGCCCCCCCACCCTCTCAGCCCTTCCGCCCCTTCCCTCGGCCTGCCCGACACCCTCGCGCTCACCTGCAAAAAAGCCCAGTCCCTCCGCTACGGCGAAAACCCGCACCAGCACGCCGCGCTCTACGGGACCTTCCACGACCATTTCCAGCAGCTCCAAGGCAAGGAACTCTCCTATAATAACATCCTCGACATCACCTCGGCCACCCACCTCATCGGCGAATTTGAGCGCCCCACCGTGGCCATCCTCAAGCACACCAACCCTTGCGGCGTCGCCAGCGCCGAAACACTGGTCGATGCCTGGGAAAACGCGCTCGCCACCGACCGCCAGGCACCCTTCGGCGGCATCATCGTGGTCAACCGCACGCTCGACGCCGGCCTCGCCGGGCGCATCAAGGAAATCTTCACCGAGGTCATCATTGCCCCGCGCTTCAGCGACGACGCGCTCGCCATCCTCTCCAAAAAGAAAAACCTCCGCCTCATGGTGGCCAAAGCCGCGCCCGGCGCCGGCTCGCTCCTCGACATCCGCTCCGTCATCGGCGGCCTCCTCGTCCAGGACCGCAACACGCTTCTCGGCCGGCAGGACGGCTTCAAGGTCGTGACCAAACGCCAGCCCGCCGCCGATGAATGGGCCTCGATGATGTTCGGCTGGCGTGTCTGCAAGCACGTCAAGTCAAACGCCATTGTTTACTGCCGCGGCGAGCGCACGCTCGGCATCGGCGCGGGCCAGATGGCGCGCGTGGACAGCTCGCGCATCGCGGTCTGGAAGGCGGGCGAGGCCGGCCTCGACCTGCGCGGCTCGGTGGTGGTGAGCGAGGCGATGTTCCCCTTTGCCGACGGCCTCATCGCCGCCGCCGACGCCGGCGCGACCTCGGCCATCCAGCCCGGCGGCTCCGTGCGCGACGCCGAAGTCATCGCCGCCGCCGACGAGCGCGGCCTTGCCATGGTCTTCACCGGCATCCGTCATTTCCGGCATTGAATCTCCATCACGCCTTTGCATCATTTTTGTCTTCGCCGCCGGTTCCCTGACGGAAAAACCGGCGGACTCCGCAACACACCAACCCTCACCACCACCGTCCTAATTTGCCCACCACATTTTAATTTCGCGTAGCTTCGGCTGCTGTCGCCAACGAAACCTGGAAAATTTCGAGACAAAGGGGATGCGCTGAATCCGGACGAACAGGCCGCCCGTGCCGATTTTTGCGCGGGGTATTTTAATCTTCGCAGTTGGAAAAACATCGCCGGTGCCGTGGAAAACCTTCCGGACGCGGAAGTGTTGGAAAACGGTGCCCCCGCTTATCGCGTCTGCCGTTTGCTTGTCGGAATGCATTTCCGCTTCACGCAAAATTATATCTTGTCCATCGCTTGCTCCAACG
>JAITDF010000114.1 GCA_031282705.1 Opitutaceae bacterium
CATTCCGAAATTCGCGCCCGGTTGCGGGCCTGTTTCTTCCGCGTCCCATCAGTTTCAATTGAGATGCTTTCCCAATAGCCCCCGTTTGCGGCAGTTTTGCGCCGCCTTGTGTGGGAAAAATCAATGATTCCGGCTGGCGCGTCGGAATCCTCGCGTTCATCGGGCAGAAACGGTTTGAACAACCAGCGGGCCGTCCTCTAAAACATGCGGTTCGTTCAAACGGGTTTTCCCTTGCGCCTTGCATTCAACCAACCGCGCCACCAGCAACCAACTCACCAGCAACCAGCCCACCCACTCATCGCACACCGGCCAACCGCCCGCCGCCAACCGCCCGCCGGCGGCCACGCCGCCGCCATTCGCAGCCACCTCATGAGCAGCAACCTCCCGAATCCCTTCAACACCCTCCAAACCTTCGCCGCCGCCGGCGCGCGGCACCGCTTCTACTCGCTGCCCGCGCTCGAAGCCGCTGGCGCGGGCCGCGTCTCGCGCCTGCCCGTCTCCATCCGCCTCGTGCTCGAATCGCTCCTGCGCAACTGCGACGGCAAACGCGTCACCATGCAGGCCGTGCGCGCGCTCGCGGGCTGGGATGCCGCCGCCCCGCGCACCGAGGAAATCCCCTTCGTCGTCGCGCGCATCGTGTTGCAGGACTTCACCGGCGTGCCGCTGCTCGTGGACCTCGCCGCCATGCGCGCCGCGGCGGCGAGGCTGGGCCGGGACCCGAAAATCATCGAGCCGCTCGTGCCGGTCGATCTCGTCGTTGACCACTCCGTGCAGGTCGATGTGGCCGGCTCGCCCGACGCCTGCGCGCGCAACCTCGACATCGAGTTCAGGCGCAACCGCGAACGCTACCAGTTTCTCAAGTGGGGCATGCAGGCGTTCGACACCTTCAAGGTCGTCCCGCCCGGCATCGGCATCGTCCACCAGGTAAACCTCGAATACCTCGCCAAGGGCGTGCTCCCGGACGCCGCGACCGCCGGCTCGCCGGAAGGCTGCATTTATTATCCGGACACACTGGTCGGCACCGACTCGCACACCACCATGATCAACGGCCTCGGCATCGTCGGCTGGGGCGTCGGCGGCATCGAGGCCGAGGCCGGCATGCTCGGCCAGCCCGTGTATTTCCTCACGCCCGACGTGGTCGGCGTGCACCTCGACGGCGCGCTCCGCGAAGGCGTCACCGCCACCGACCTCGCGCTCACCCTCACGCAGATGCTCCGCAAGGCCGGCGTCGTCGGCAAATTCGTCGAGTTTTACGGCCCCGGCGCCGCCGCGCTCCCCGTCGTGGACCGCGCCACCATCGCCAACATGGCGCCCGAATACGGCGCCACGATGGGCTTTTTCCCCGTCGATGCCGGGTGCGTGGACTACCTGCGCTCCACCGGGCGCGACGAAAAACACCTCGCGCTCTACGAAGCCTACCACCGCGCCCAGAACCTCTGGGGCATCCCGCGGCGCGGCGACATCGACTACTCGACCGACCTCTCGCTCGACCTCGCCACCGTCGCGCCCAGCGTCGCCGGCCCGAAACGCCCGCAGGACCGCATCGAGCTTGCGGCGTTGAAAGAGGAGTTTGCCCGCGCCTTTTCGCGGCCCGTCGCCGAGGCCGGTTTCGGGAAAAAAGCCGCCGACCTCGCCACCGTGAAAGCCGAAGTCGCGCTCGACCGGCCCCCGTCCTGCGCCGCCGCCGCGGGCGCCGCCGCCGCGGGTGCTGCCAACGCGGACGCCGCCGCCGCCGACAACACCGCCGCCGCCACCGCCAGAATCGGCCACGGCAGCGTGCTCATCGCCGCCATCACGAGCTGCACCAACACCTCCAACCCCTCCGTCATGCTCGCCGCCGGGCTCCTCGCGAAAAAAGCCGTCGAGCGCGGGCTCAAGCCGCGCCCCGCCGTGAAGGCCTCCCTCGCCCCCGGCTCGCGCGTCGTCTCCGATTATCTCGCGAAAGCCGGGCTCCAGCCCTGTCTCGACCGGCTCGGCTTCAACCTCGTCGGCTACGGCTGCACCACCTGCATCGGCAACTCCGGCCCGCTCCCCGCGCCGATCGAGGAAGCCGTCGTGAAAAACGACCTCGTCGCCGCCGCCGTCCTTTCCGGCAACCGCAACTTCGAGGCCCGCGTCCACCAGAACATCAAGGCCAACTTCCTCATGTCGCCGCCGCTCGTCGTCGCCTTCGCGCTCGCCGGCCGCGTGGACATCGACCTGACCGCCGAACCCATCGCCACCGGCGCCGGCGGCAGCCCCGTTTACCTCCGCGACATCTGGCCCGCGCTCTCCGAAATCCGCGACCTGATGCAGACCGTGCTGAAACCCGACGCCTTCAAAAAATCCTACACCGACTTCGCCGCGCAAAACCCGAAATGGAACGAAATCCCCGCCGCCGCCGGCGACCTCTGCGCCTTCGACCCCGCCTCCACCTACATCCAGGAGCCGCCTTTCTTTGAAAATTTCAGCCTCGCGCCCGGCGCCATCCGCGAAATCAAAGCCGCCCGCGCCCTCGGCATCTTCGGCGACTCCGTGACCACGGACCACATCTCGCCCGCCGGCGCGATCAAAAAAACCTCGCCCGCCGGGCAATGGCTCCTCGCGCACGGCGTCGCCTTCGAGGACTTCAACAGCTACGGCTCCCGCCGCGGCAACGACCGCGTCATGACCCGCGGCACCTTCGCCAACGTCCGCATCAAAAACCTGATGCTCGACGGCGCCGAAGGCGGCGACACCCTCTTCCAACCCGCGGGGGAAAGGATGTCCATCTACGACGCCGCGCGGAAATACATGGCCCGCGGCGTGCCGCTCATCGTCATCGCCGGCCAGGAATACGGCACCGGCTCCTCGCGCGACTGGGCCGCCAAAGGCGCCAGCCTGCTCGGCGTGAAAGCCGTCGTCGCCCAAAGCTTCGAGCGCATCCACCGCAGCAACCTCGTCGGCATGGGCGTCCTGCCGCTCCAGTTCAAGGACGGCGCCACCGCCCGGACGCTCAAACTCGACGGCACCGAAACCTACGACGTGCCCGGCCTCGATGCGAACCTCAAGCCCCGGCAGGACCTCGCGCTCAGGATCACGCGCCGGGACGGCGCGGTGGAAAACGTCCCCGTGTGCTGCCGCATCGACACGCCCATCGAGATTGATTACTACCGGCACGGCGGCATCCTGCCGTATGTACTGCGCCAAATCATAAGCCAAAACTGATTATCGTCCTCCTGCCCATTATCGTTCTCGTTCTCTTTCTCGTTCCCGTTCTCTCATTCCCATCCTCCTTATCTTTATCTTTATCTTTCCTCTTTATCTTTATCGTTCTCTCATTCTCATTATCTTCACCTTGCTCGTTCTCTTTTTCCCTCCCTATATCATTCCCCTCCGGTCAAAGCCCAAGCCTCCCTATAATCAAAAGCCTGCAATTAATAGAAAGAATGAGAGGATGAATAAGATAAAGATAATGAGAATGAGAGGGCGAGAGCGATAAAGAGAAAGATAAAGAGAACGATAAAGATAAGAATAAAGAGAATGAGAGAACGAGAACGAGTAAGATAAAGAGAACGAGAACGAATGAGAAAACGATGGTGGAAACACCAACCCTCCCGCATCCATGCCCGACATCAAATCCGTCTTTTTGGTCGATGCCTATTCCGACCCGGTCATCATCCGGATCGAAGGCCGCGCCTCGTGTCAGAACTCCGGTTGCGTGAGCAATTTCTTCGAGCAACGCATCAACGAGGGTCACATCCGCTTCGTGGTGGATTTCCAACGCTGCGACAGCATGGACAGCACGTTCCTCGGCGTGCTGGCCGGCGCCGGTCTGCGCCTGCGCAAGTTGAGTCCGCCCGGCAGCCTCGTCCTCGTGCGCATCGCCCCGCGCAACCTTGAGCTTATCCGCAACCTCGGCCTGCACCATCTGGTGACGGTCGATACCGGCGGATTCCAGCCGGGCTTCGGCCAGCCGGCGCAACCCCTGCCCGCGACCGCCCGCGACGC